>CAYVOE010000643.1:0-2618 GCA_964452795.1 uncultured Nitrospiraceae bacterium | reverse complement strand
GGAGCGCTTCGGCATGGTCAGCCGACAACCGGGCGGCGCGACGATCGAGGAGGGCGCGATGGGCGAACCCCAGGGCAATCACCGTGAGAATGGCCAGCACACCCAGCACGGTAATCAGGATAAACCCGCTCTGGGCGGCACGATGTGGCGCGCGGTTCATGGCAGACCTCCGATGGAGAAGGCCGTCTCCTTCGTGAGCCGGGTGGTGGGACCCGGGAAGGGGACCGTGGTGGTGAAGACGGTCTCGCCAGAGGGGCTGTTGGCGTCGAGGACGGTCAGGGCGATGCGCACGGCCTGGGGCAGGCCGTCGCCGAGGCGGTTCTCGTCGCGGACGATGAACTCGACGGGGGCGGGCGGCCCGCCGGACCCGATGGACCGGCGTTCGTCGACGGGCGGGGCCCAGTAGTAGGAAATTTCCAGGTCGGCCACGCCGGCCATGAGCTCGAATTCCTCGTCGTTGGAGGTCTTGGGATGGTCGACGACGCTGATCCGCTTCTTCTCCGGCGGCTCCGGGAACCCTTCGACGAGGCGGGCCTCTTCCCGGACGAGGATGCGGCCCCGACCCTTCGGGTCGCTCTTGAGCCGGTACCGGACCTGGAGGAGCTGCGGCCCTTCGCCTTCCTCGACCTCGAGGGGCGGCGAGACGGTGTAGAACAGCAGCTCGTTGTCGTCGCCTTCGAAAAAGCGGTCGGATCCGGGCACCACGGACCGGAGTTCGCGGGTCATGAGGGCCAGGGAAATGCGGGCTCCCTGGTAGGTCTCGACGCTGGCTTCGCCGATGCGCCAGGACCGGATGGTGGTGCTGAAGGCGGCGTATACCCCGCCCAGGATGATGGCCATGAGCGTGGACGCCACGAGAAGCTCGACGAGGGTGAACCCCCGCCGGGCGCTACAAGCGTTGGGCGGGGTCTTCGGGCACATAGAGCCTCTCCGGTCCGAGCAGGGTCTGGGCGGTCAGTTCGTAGGTTTCTCCGCGGCGCGTCCAGCGGACGACGGCCTCGATGCGCGCGAGGTAGCGCACGGGCTGAGGCGCCTCGTAGAGGATGCCTCCGGGCCCCTCGACGGGGGGCTCGGGGGGCAGGTCCACGCGGGAGACGACGTAGGCCCAGGAAAACCGCTCGAGATCTACATCGAACACGCCCGACCGGCGCTCCTCGCGCAGCACGGGCTGCAACAGGATCTCGCCCATGAGGTCTTCGAGGAGGAATCGGGCCTGGGTGTAGTCGCGGGCCTGGCCGCGGGTGGCGATGGCCTCGCCCATGGCCCGATGGACCGCCACGGCGCCGATGCTGAGCACGGCAAGGGCCGCCACGGCCTCGAGAAGGATGTAGCCCCGGCGGGTCGCGGGTGTCGGCCCGAGCGTGGTCATCGGTCCACCACCTTGAAACGACCCAGGGAGCCCTTGGTCTCTATGCGGAGCCGGTCGTGCTTGTCTTTGCGAAAGCGGATGGTGGCGTAGTCGCAGGCGCCGTTGGGATAGAATGCGACGTAATGGGCGTCGCGCGCGCGGTCGCGCCGGGCGGAAGGACGCTCGAACTCGAGCGACTCGGGCAGCGTCGTGCGGCCGGCGTAGCGCTCTGCCGGCGCTTCAAACATCTTGTCGTCGCCCTCGCGCCGGGAAAGGCGCATCAGCCAGTAGGCCTCGCCGTCGCTGTCGATGTAGACGCGGTACTCGGTGGAATCGGCGACGGCGCGCTCCTGGGCGAACTTGAGGGCGGCGATGAAATTGCGCACCGCCTGGTCCTGGCGATTGCCCTTCACGGCACCGCGAAACACGGGTGCAGCCGCCGCCAGCATGATCGCCAGCAGCGTGAGCACCACGATGATTTCGAGCAGTGAAAAGCCCTGCTTGCCCATGACCCCTCTTCGGTCCCGTCGACTCGTCGCGCGGCCGCCCCGTGCCGCTCCGTGGAAGAGGCTCCGCGGCGCGGACCCTACTTCTCCCAGTTCACGATGTCGTCGGCGTTGCCCTCGATGCCGTCGGGGCCGCGGGAGAACAGGTCGTAGCCGCGCTTGTTGTGCCGGCCCGGCGCGCGGTAGATGTAGTCGTTGCCCCAGGGGTCTTTGACGTACTTCTTGATGTAGTCCCGTTTGCCGCCCATGAGGTCCTTGAGCGACTTGGGCAGCTTGTCGTGGTTGTCGAGGGCGTAGGAGTCGATGGCCGTCTCGTAGGTGGCGATGTCGGCCTGGGCCCGGGTCGTCATGGTCTCGCTGACCCGTCCCCGGACGTTGAGGGCCACCGCCCCCGCCAGAATCCCGATGATCACCGTCACGAGTATCAACTCGATGAGGGTAAAGCCGCTGTTGCCTTGCATTCCCGGAGTCCTCCCATATGCGCCGGCCGCGCCCGCAGCGCGGAGTCCCTTCCCACGACGCCGGCTCCCTGCCGGCGCGAAGGGCTAACCTTGAGCTCTCCCCTCCCCTTTCGTCAAAGAGGGAAAAAGGAGACCGTTCGGCGCGAAACGCCCCACATTGCGGTTTCGCGCGCCCGAAATCGCTTGCGTAATCGTACCCTGCCCCGTCACGTCAGGCCACCGTCGAGCTGAGGGTGAGGATGGGCAGCAGCATGGCGATGACGAGGAATCCCACGATGACGCCCATCACCACGATCATCACGG
>CAYVOE010000642.1:0-2626 GCA_964452795.1 uncultured Nitrospiraceae bacterium | reverse complement strand
CTCCGCGGAAGGTCCCCTCGGGCGTGAAGGTGCCGACGTGCAACTCGTAGATCACCCCGGACGACAAGGGCCGGGCGCACCAGCCCGCGTCGGTCCAGGGGAAGGCGCGAAGATCGATCAAGCGGGAAAAGCCATGGACGCCGCGGGGCTGCCACAAGGAACGGGGATCGGGGCGGGGCTCGCCGCCGTCGCACCGGAAGGCATAATCCGAGCCCGGGCCAGCTTCGGGGACTTCGACGGTCCACCGGCCGCGCGAACCCGGCCGCATGGGGACCCGGCGTCCGTCCACCTCGACTTCGACGCTATGGGCGCGGGGGGCCCACACGCTGAATTCGGCCATGACGATGTATCTCCTGAAGCGGCTCAACGGGATATGGGCTGCGTTTCCCGCTTCTTTCGGGTTTTCAGATCTGCGGGGGAAGGGTTTGCGGCGCCGCCGTCCCGTAGGGATGGGACAAGCGGCACGCCACGGGAAGGGCGCAGGGGAAGCGCGGGAGCACCGGAGCGGGCTCTGCGGATGTTGACTGAATCGGGTCCTCGCCGGCGCAAGTCGGCGCGGAAGGGGGACGAAGCCGACGGCGACCATCCGGCGCTACGCGGCGTCGGCCCGTCGGGGTTCGAGGATCACGCCGCGGCAAGGGCTGCGGCGAGTGAAAGCGTTACCGTCGGCGGAAGCGGCCGTTCTTGTGGGAATAGGTCTCGCGCGGCTCTTCCTTCTTGGGCGGCGCCCAGTAGGCGCGGGGACCGCCGGACCGGCTCTTCTTCTCCACGGGCCGGAGGTCGGCTCCCTTGCGGACGAACCGCTGGTGGTCGTACCGCTTGTCGGCCTTCTCGCCTCGGGCGCCGGTGGGACGGGCCTTGCTGGCGGCCTTCTTTTTGGGCATCTTGCCGTGCAGGGAGTCCTGCGGCTTGACCGACACGCCCGTGGGCCGGCGCTTCTTCACCTTGGTTTCGAAGGCCTTCTTCGAACCCGGGTTGGCGCCGTAGCGGTTCGTGGACGACGGGTTCCAGCCCCGCCATCCGCCGGTAGGCTCTTCGACTTTGTCCTTGCGGCCCCAGAATTTCCACCGGGGTTTGTCGGAGGAATCGGAGCGAATCGATTCCGAAGAGGCATTTTCCTTGCCGGCAAGCCGTTTGAACCAGCCCTTGCCGTCCTTGGCGGCGGCGTGGACTCCGTCGTGTCCGGCCAACAGGCCCACCACGAGGCCTATCGCCAGGGCCAGCAGGGTCCGTGAAAACTGTCTCGCCACACCCGTTCTCCTCGCCTGTCGGTCTTCGCATCGACTGTGCTGGAAAGGATTATGGGCGGTTGCCGCAGGCAAAGGCAACCTCGACCACGCGGAAGCGTCTCCGAAACCTCAGTCGGGTCTGTCGGGAACGTCGGCGGAAACCTCGGCCGACGGTCCGTCCGGGCACGCCGATTCCAGCTCGACCACCATGCCGTCTTCGGCGGCCATCACCTCGATCCCGAGGTCGTCCGACAGGCGGTGGGCCTGTTCTGCGGGATCGTCGCGCAGCACAGACATGCCCAGGTGGGTCAGGATGACGCGGCGGGGTTCGGCCACCCGCACCACATCGTATACGTCCGGCAGCGACAGGTGCAGGATCCGGCCCGAGGCGTCGCGGGTGCCGAGCACCACGTTCATCACGAGGAGATCGCAGCCCTGGTACGATTCGGCGATGTCGGGCGCATAGCGGGTGTCGACCATGAAGCCGACGCGCAGGCCGTCGACGTCGAAGACGACTCCGTAGGCCTCCACGCCGTGGCGGTGCCGCGCGGAGGCGCGAAACCGGAGCGCGCCGAGGCGGTATTCCTTATGAGGTTCGATCGCGTCGATGCGGTTGAGAAAGGGCCGCAGGTACCGGAGGATGACGCGGTCTTTGCCGTGGAGGGCCTCGCGCGGCGCGAACAGGGCGCCCCGGGGCTCCCAGCCGCCCGCGGTCATGGCGTCGATGACGGCGTTGGCGTCGGTGGAGTGGTCCACGTGTCCGTGGCTGACGATGACGCCCGTGAGGGCGGTGACGTCCACGGGCGGATCGACCTGGGTGCAGCGCAGCAGGGTTCCGGGGCCGGGGTCGAGGATGAGCCGCTCCCCCGCCAGCGACAGGTAGGTGCCCGCGGACGAGCGGATCTGCCGCGCCACCACGTAGCGCCCCCCCGCCGTGCCGAGAAATTGGATGTAATTCCGATGAGACATGGTTCACTCCGGTTGCCGGTTCGACGGCCGGGAACACGCCGCGGTTTCCCCGTCGCCCCGGTTACAGGATATACTTTCTGTAGGGTTTAGGTTTTCCTGTAACACACGGCGCCGGTCGCGGTGCGCGATCCGGCGTCTCCGGAGGGTAACTTACGTGCGCAGCCATCTGCGCCGGGCGGAGCTCGATCCGCGCCGGCTGTTGATCTACGGGGTTCTGGGTGTGTGGGTGTGGGCGGTCGGAGGGGCGCATGCCGATGCGTATGAACCCGACGACACGGCGGAGAACGCCACGCTCATCGAGGCCAACGAGACCCAGACCGGGCGCAGCATCGACCCCGCGGGCGACGTCGACTGGATCCGGTTCACCGTGGACGAAGATTCGAAGGTCATCGTGCAGGCGAAGGTCGACACCGACACCTTCGACGAGC
>CAYVOE010000641.1:0-2639 GCA_964452795.1 uncultured Nitrospiraceae bacterium | reverse complement strand
CCGCATAGACGGCCGCTGGCCCGACGCCGTCTACCCCACGCCGCGCGAGAACTTCCATTACGTGCTGGACCCCCGAGACGGGACGGTCCGCAATGTCCGCTGCTCCGACGTTTCCGACGGCGACGTGGTCATCGACTCCGATCTCAAAGCGCGGCAGCAATTGTTGCGGGAGTGGGAAACCCGGCGCAACGGCGAGGAACCCGAGACGGAGGAGCCGGAGGAATCCGTCGCGATCGGAGCGCCCGGAGCGGCCAACGACGGCACCGGACTGGCCCCGGGCACGCGGATTTCCGAGTTCGAGTACCTCGAGCGCAAGCAGCTCGAGGATCTGGTGCGGTTCGAGGCCGAGCTGGAACAGTGGCGCGAACGGTCGCCGGAAGAGCGGGAACAGATCTTCGGCGACCTGGTGGCGCGGATCGTGGAGGTTCAGGGCGAGGAAGCGCTGAGCGCCGTGGCGGCCGAGGTGGCGCGGGCCGAGGCCTCGCTGCACCTGCAGGAGCTCAGCAGCCGGTCGGAAGAGATCGAGGCGGCCATCGGAACGTCGCGGGCGAGCGAAGCGGAGCGGCTGCGCGAGCTGAACCAGCGGGCGTCGCAGAGTTACTACCAGGGGCTATTGGAAGACGTCTTGCTCCGCCGGCTTCTCTGGTATCCGCACCTCCACTTCCCTCACAGGCCCCACAGACCCGACAAACCGCCCCAGAAACCCGATCCGGAGATGCCGGACAACCCGCGTCATCCCCGCCACCCGCACCGGTTCCATGGGCTGCACCCCACGTTCTCCGACCTGATCCTGTACAACTACTGGGGCGCCACGGCGAGGGAGAGCGCCCGGGCCGCGGCGGAAGCCGCACGAATCGCGCAGGAGGAGGCCGCCTACCGGGAGACCCAGCGTCAGAAGCTCGACGCGCTGAACCGGCAGGCGTCGGAAGTCCGCCGACAGCAGCAGGCGGCGGAATTCGAAGCCCGGCGCGTGGCCCGGCTCGCCAACAGCGAGGCCTACTGGGCGGGCGTGAAGCTCCACCGGATCACGCTGCTCGAAGCCGCCATCGAGAACGACTACGAGTCCCAGTTGCGCTACGAGCAGCTGGGCCTGTGGCAGGGCGAAGCGAGCGAGCAGACGGACCCCTTCACGGTGCGGGGTCCGGTCTGGAAGCTCGACCTCAAGGTGTGGGGCCGCGGCCGGGTCCGGGTACGGGTCCTGTCGGAGCCCGACGGACGCCTGGTGCATATGCTCACGGGGAGCCGCCCGCCCATATGGGTGTTCCAGGTGCTCGACAAGCCAGGGCGGTACCGCCTCGACATCGACGTCACGGGCCCCGTGTCGTATACGCTCGAGGCGGTTCAGGTAAAGCCGTAACCGTTCGCGCGCCTCTCCTCCGCTCCGTCCTCGCTCGAATGCTGTCGAAAAGGCGCGTCAGAACGTCCAGGGCTCGCGCATGGGGCGCTCGAGGTAGAGGTTGGCCTCGTCGTCGCCGACGAACTGCTCCTTCTCGGGGTCCCACTGCAGCTTGCGCCCGGCCCAGCGCGCAATGTTGCCCAAGTGACACATCGTGGCGGCGCGGTGGCCTATCTCGACGTCCGCTATGGGCTTTTCGCGGCTGCGGACGCAGTCGATCCAATTCTTGAGGTGCTCCGCCGGACCGCCGGACGCGGGGGCGGGTTTCTCAGGCTCGGGCTGGTCCGCGTCGCGCACGGTGTAGAGGCCGCGGTCCACCAGGATTTCGCCGTTTTCGCCTTTGAAGAGACCGCCGCCGGCGGGCCCTTTGCCGTCCAGGTGCAACAGCGTGCCGTCGGCGAAGCGGAAGCTCACCGGCCGCGTCAGCACGGCCCCCTCTTCGGGCCATACCTCGACGGGGCCGCTGTGATCGAGGTCGAGGGCCCACAGAATGAGGTCGAGGCCGTGGGAGCCCCAGCCGGTCATCTCGCCGCCCGACCAGGGACGGAAGGAGATCCACCCCGGGTTGGCCCGAGGCAGGTAGATGTCCTGATGGTATCCGCGCACACCCGTCGGCCCGAGCCACATGTCCCAGTTCAGTCCTTCGGGCACCGGCTCGACCGGGAGGGCGCATTCCCAGGGGCTGGGATAGTTGGCGCCGTGGACCGTGTGGATTTTGCCCACCCGGCCTTCGCGCACCAGCCGGCATCCCTCGACGCAGTCCGGCATGGACCGCTGTTGGCTCCCGGTCTGGACGATGCGGCCGTGCTTGCGGGCGGCCTCGACCAGGATGCGCCCCTCGCGCACCGTGAGAGTCAGAGGCTTCTCGACATAGGCGTCTTTCCCCGCCTGACAGGCGTGGTAGCCGTTGAGGGCGTGCCAGTGGTCCGGCGTGGCGATCACCACGGCGTCCACGTCGGCCGAGTCGAGGAGTTCCCGATAGTCCGTATAGCGCTTCCACGGCTGGTCGCCGGCAAATTGGGCGAGCCGGGCTTCGTTGACGTCGGCGATGGCCACGATCTCGGCGTCGGGCGGAAGATGCGGGCGCAGGCCGCCTCCCTCCCGGCCGCAGCCGATAAAACCCACGCCGACCCGGTCGTTGGGCCCGGGCTGACCCGCCTGGGCCCGCGCCCGGGCGCGCAGGGACAGCGGGGCCGCCGCCCGTCCCGGGCCGCCGCGCCGGCCGGGGGCGATAAAATAGCGA
>CAYVOE010000640.1:0-2658 GCA_964452795.1 uncultured Nitrospiraceae bacterium | reverse complement strand
AACTGCGCTTTAAACCCCTTGTCGGCGCTCCTCGATGTGCCTTATGGCGGGCTCCTCGACACCGAACACACCCGGAGCATCCTGCGCGAGGTGGTGCGGGAAATCTACGCCGTGGGGACGGCCCTGGGCGTATGCCTCGACCCCGCCGACCCCGAGGAATACATCACCCTCCTCTTCGAGCGGCTTATCCCGCGCACGGCGGCCCACTACGCCAGCATGCGCGAAGACCTGCGCGTGCGACGCCGCACCGAGATCGACTCCCTCAACGGCGCCATCGCCCGCTACGGCGACGAATGCGGTGTTCCGGCGCCCGTCAACGGCCTCCTGACGCGCCTCATCCACGCCCGCGAACACGCCCTCGGCATTTCCATCCCCTGACCCCCGCCCCGCAGCCGGACGGGCTTGGCCGAAGGAGCCGGCGGCGGTAGAATGGCGGACACCAGACGCGGCAATCCCCAAGCCGCGGCACACTTCCGGGAAAGGGACCTTAACAATGGGCAACGAACGAGAATGCGTTGCGGGACAGGAACGGGAAACCCGCATCGAGGCACCGGATCTGCCCTATCTGCCGCGGGATCCGGTCGACTATCGGCCCGAAATCGGGCTTATCGGTTGCGGCGGCATCGCGCCGAGCCACCTGGCGGCGTACCGCAAGGCCGGATACCGCGTCACGGCGCTGTGCGACTGCGACCCGGCCCGGGCCGAGGCCCTGCGGACCGAGCACTACCCCGACGCCCGGGTCTACGCCGACTACCGCGACGTCCTGGCCCATCCCGGCGTCGAAGTCGTCGATCTCGCCACCCATCCGGACGTGCGCGCCGCCCAGATCGAAGACGCCATCGCCGCCGGAAAGCACATCCTCAGCCAGAAACCTTTCGTCCTCGACGTGACCCGAGGTCGGGCGCTCGTCGAGCAGGCCGAGGCCGCGGGCGTCCGGCTTGCCGTCAACCACAACGGCCGGTGGGCGCCCCACTTCGCCTATCTGCGCCTCGCCGTAGCGGCGGGACTCGTCGGCGAGGTGTTCTCCGTCCATTTCGACATCCACTGGAACCACGACTGGACCGCCGGCACGGCCTTCGATTCCCTGCCCCATCTGATCCTGGGCGACTTCGGCATCCACTGGTTCGACATGCTGTGCTGCCTCCTCCCCGACCGGCCCGCCCGGCGCGTCTATGCCTCCACCCGCCGGGCGCCCGGCCAGCAGGCCCGTCCGCCGCTCCTGGCCCAGGTCGTCGTCGAGTACGACACCGCCCAGGCCTCGCTGGTGTTCGACGGCTTCACGCCCTACGGCGCCCAGGACCGCACCGTCGTGGTGGGCACCCGAGGCACGCTGACGAGCGAGGGACCCGACCTCAACCATCAGCAGGTGACCCTCTTCACCGCCGAGGGCTACGCCGTGCCGGAACTGCAGGGCGATTGGTTCAGGAACGGGTTCCACGGCACCATGGCCGAGCTCCTCTGCGCCATCGAAGAAAATCGCGAACCCTACAACAGCGCCCGAAGCAGCCTGGCGGGGCTCGAGCTGTGCTTTGCCGCCGCCGCGAGCGCCGACGACGGCCGGTTCCACGTGCCCGGCGACACGCCCCTCATGCCGTCGGTTCCCCTCGATTCCGCCGCCGTCGCCGCGTCCTGAGCTTTCCCGGTCGCTTGAGGGACCCGGGGACGATGGAGTAGCATTCGCTTTTCGTTGGGGTGTGTATTCCGGAACGCAAGGAGGACCTCAGGGTGGAATACCGCATTGAACGCGATACCATGGGCGAGATGCAGGTGCCGGCGGACAAGTATTACGGTTCCCAGACGGCCCGCTCCGTCCATTTCTTCCATATCGGCGAAGAACGGATGCCGCGCGAAGTCATCAAGGCCATGGGCGTGCTGAAGAAGGCCGCCGCCCTGGCGAACCGGGAATTGGGCCTGCTGGACGATAAACTGTGCGACGCCATCGTCCGGGCCGCCGACGATGTCATCGAGGGCAAGCTCGACGACCATTTTCCCCTGCGCGTGTGGCAGACCGGCAGCGGCACCCAGACCAACATGAACGTGAACGAGGTCATCGCCAACCGGGCCAACGAGCTCCTCGGCAGCCCCCTGGGCAGCAAGTCGCCGGTCCATCCCAACGACCACGTCAACATGTCGCAGTCGTCGAACGACACCTTCCCCACGGCCATGAGCATCGCCGCCGTCTCCGAGATCGAGGAGCGGCTTCTGCCGGCGCTCGAGACCCTGCGCGCGGCCCTGGACGAGAAATCGCGGGCCTTCGCCGACATCATCAAGATCGGCCGGACCCACCTCATGGACGCGGTGCCCCTTACCCTCGGCCAGGAGTTCTCCGGCTACGTTCAACAGTTGGTCTACGGCATCGAGCGCATCGACGGGACCCTGGGCCGTCTGCGGGAGCTGGCCATCGGCGGCACCGCCGTGGGAACGGGACTCAACACCCGGGTCGGGTTCGACGAGAAGGTCGCCCAGAACGTGTCTCAGCTCACCGGCCGGGTGTTTCAGCCCGCGCCGAACAAGTTCGAAGCCCTGGCGGCCCACGACGCCATGGTGATGACCCACGGCGCCATCAACACGGTGGCGTGCAGCCTCATGAAGATCGCCAACGACATCCGCTGGATGGCCAGCGGCCCCCGGAGCGGCATCGGCGAGCTGACCATCCCG
>CAYVOE010000639.1:0-2697 GCA_964452795.1 uncultured Nitrospiraceae bacterium | reverse complement strand
GGCGCCGGGGTTCTGCCTTACTACGCAGAATCGCTTCCTGCTGGTCGACGAAGCCACAGGCCGTCCCACGCTCCGCTGCGAACGCGCCCTGGCGCAGACGCCGATGCGACGTCTCGGACGCCCCGAGGAGATGGTGGGCGCCGCGCTGTGGCTCTTGTCCGACGCCGCCTCCTTTGTCACGGGCGTCGTTGTCCCTGTCGACGGCGGATTTTCGGCCTACTCCGGGGTCTAGCGGACGGGGAAGCAGGACAAGCTCCGGGCTGAAGCGGACTGATTTGGCTGGGATTACCTCGCGCGGGAAAGACCCGGGTTAGTGCCGAAACCCGGCACTGCGTGACGGCGGAGGAGAGAGGGCGACTATGCAGGTGCAGTTGAGCACGCTCGACCTGACCATATTTCTTGTGTACGTCGTCGCAGTGGTGGGGGTGGGCGTATACGCCGCGCGCAAGACAAAGGGCACCACGCGAGACTACTTCCTGGCGGGCGACAAGTTGCCGTGGTGGGTCATCGGCGGAAGCATCGTCGCGTCAAATCTGAGCAGCCACCAGTTCGTGGGGATGACCGGGGCGGCATACGACCGCGGCTTTGTGGCGATCTGCGGCGAATGGGGCGCCATCATCGGCGGTCTGAGCGTGCTCCTGTGGGTATTCCTGCCCTTCTATCTGCGCAACGGCTTCTATACGCTGCCCGAGTACCTCCAACGCCGCTTCGGCGCCACGGCCCGCCTCACGTATGGCGGCTTGTTGATCCTTATCTACATCTTCGTGGAAATCGCTTCGGTGCTATACCTGGGAGCGCTGGCCGTACACGCCTTGTTCGGCGTACCCATACTGGCCAGCATCGTCGGCCTCGCGGCCCTCACTTCCCTCTATACCATCACGGGCGGTCTGCGCGCGGTGATCTGGACCGAAATGCTGCAACTGGTTGTGCTCTTGATCGGCGGCTTCGCACTGTCCCTTGCCGCCATCCATGCCGCCGGGGGGTGGGGTGCCCTGATGGCGACCTCGAAGGAATGGCATCTGATCTATCCCGCGAACGATCCGGATTATCCCTGGACGCAGTACATCGGGGCGGCCGCTTCCATTGGCGTTTTTTACTGGGCTACCAACCAGTTCATCGTACAACGGGCGCTGGCGGCCCGCACCCAGAACGACGCGCGCCTGGGCGTTGTCATGGCCATGTTCGTCAAGTTCGCCATGCCCTTCATCACAGTCGTTCCGGGCTTGTTGGCGGCGAAACTCTTTCCGGGTCTCCCCAAAGCCGACCTCGCCTTTCCCACGCTCGTGGAGCGCTTGCTGCCGACCGGCCTCGTCGGACTCGTTGTGGCGGGTCTCGTTGCGGCGATCATGTCCCACGTGTCCGGCGCGATCAATTCCTGCACCACGATCGCCAGCATCGACTTTTACCTCCCCTACGTGAAGCAGGATGCGTCTGAACGGCAGGTCGTGCGTTTTGGCAAGATCGCGGGCATATGTGTCGTCTTGTTGGGCATCCTCTGCGCGTCCGTGCTGATCGGCCATTCCGAGAGGCCCGTTTTCATGTATCTCATGAGCGCCTACGGCTACTTCGCGCCCGGCATAGCGGCCATGTTCTTTCTGGGCATCTTGTGGCGCCGCGGAACGCACGCGGGTGCGCTGGCCGCGGTGGCGTCAACGGTCCCGTTGTCTATCCTCTTGGACCTTGTCTACCCCATGCCCTTTGCCAACCGAACCGGCGTTGTATTTGGGGTGTGCATGGTTCTCGCCATCCTCGTGAGTCTATTCACCCGACCCAAACCCGCCGCGGAACTGGAGAATCTGGTGTGGAACTGGCGGGACGCCAGCGGGGTCGCGCCGGGCGAAGAGCGGCCGGGGATTCTGAAGAACTTTGCGCCGTGGTGGGGGGTGATCATGATCGTGGTCATCTATTTCTACATCAAGTATTGGTAGCCGTACCCTGATATCCAGCCGACAAGGCGACGACCGAGCCCCGAACCTTTCGAAGGTACGGCCTGCCGCGGGTAAGATCACCACCCCTCATCGGCACCGCTCAGCTCATGACCACGCCGCCGCAAACGTTCAGCGCCTGGCCGGTGATGTAGGCCGCATCGGGGGAGCACAGAAACGAAACGGCGCCGGCCACGTCCTCGGGCGTTTCAATGCGGCCCAGGGGCACTCCTGCCAGCATGCGAGTCAGCGATTCCTCGGGAGTGATGCCGTGTCGTGCGGCACGCGCTTCGTGGATGGCCGTCGTCATGGGCGTATCGACCACGCCGGGGCATACGGCATTGACGTTGATGTTTCGCGGCGCGAAGGCAAGGGCGGCGGATCGGGTGAGGCTGATCACCCCGGCCTTTGCCGCCGCGTAGTGGGCCTGGTCGATTCGGCCCAGGCGACCCGACATGGAGGCTACGTTGACGATTCGCCCTCCGGGCTGCACGTGGGGTCCGGCGAACTGCATGACAAAGAAGACCGCCTTGAGATCGAGGGTCATGACGGCATCCCACTCGTCTTCTGTGATGTCGAAAAAGGGAGTGGTGAAGACCCTGCCGGCGTTGTTGACCAGAGCGGTCAGCGGTCCCCACGCGACGGCGGCATCGACGGCCCTTCGAACCTGGGCCGGCTCCGCCAAGTCGGCTTCGAGCGCCAACGCCGGTGCGTCCAGGGCCTCGAGCTCCTGACTGATCTTGCTCAGGGCGTCGGCGTTGATGTCCACGAG
>CAYVOE010000638.1:0-2697 GCA_964452795.1 uncultured Nitrospiraceae bacterium | reverse complement strand
TGCGGGCCGTGGTGGTGATGGACCAGGTGCAAAGCGCCATCATCGTCGGCACGGGCATATTCCTGTGCATCTACCTGGGATTGCGCGTGCCGGAAGGGGCGTGGACGGCGCCGCCGCTGGTGAACCTGAACCCCCGGGAATATACCTTCGCGCCCATCCTCTTCCTGGGCGGCACGGTCCTGTCCATCGGATCGCACGGCGCCGACCAGGACCTGCTGCTGCGGATCCTGTCGACCCGGACCTTCCGCGCGGCCCAGCGGTCGCTCATCCTTTCGGGGTTCGCGGCGGCCGTGCTCATCGGCATGTACCTCACGGTGGGCTACCTGCTCCGCTTCTCCGGCGAGGAAGGCCTGGACACGAGTTCGCCCCTGGCCGACTTCGTGATGCGGGGCGAATCGCCGCTGCTCCAGGGCCTGTTCCTCGTGTTGCTGGCGGCGGCGGCCATGTCTTCGCTCGATTCGACCATCCACTCGACGGGGGCCGTGTGGAAGTCCCTTGTGGGCTCGAAACGCCCGGGCCGCGTCTGGTCCGCCCTCTCCCTCGTCATCATGATCGGGTTCGGCTTCCTGTTTCTGAGCCTCCGCGAGCGGTACCCCGATTTTCTCGCCCTGTCTCTCGGTTCGATGAATTACGTGAACGGCGGCCTCATCGGCGTTTTCACGGTGTTCACTTTCTTCCCCCATCGAATGACGGGACGGGGCGTCGCGGCCGGTCTAGTGGCGGGATTCCTCACCACGGCGGTCTGTGAATGGGCCTTCGCCGCGCCCCTGCCGTGGACCTACACGGTCCTGCTCTCGTCGTCGGCCTCCTTCCTGGCCACCCAGGCCTGCGGCCTCGGAGCGCGTCGCCCCGCGCCCGTCTCCGCGGAAGAAGAACCCGCCCGCGCCGATTAACGCCGGAAGGCGCCCCTTCGGGGAATTTACGAAGGGCCGGGGCGATCCTCGGACGGACGCGTCGTTGATAGAGCCGGCGCATCGCGCATCCGTCCCCTTTGCGAAATTTCGGCGGACCGTCCCCGTCCCCGTCCCCGAGGCCGGTCTTTTCTTGTCTACGGAGTTGGTGCTATAACACCCGGGCAAGCGGTAAGGCCAACTCGGATCTTCGAGCCGGCGCGGCGGGCTCGAGCGGAAGGGGAGCGCAGGCGACATGGCGGCATTGGACTGGATCGCGGTGGCGGGATACTTCGTCCTCCTGTTCGGGGTGGTGTGGTGGGTCATCCGCAAGAACCGGAACACGGCGGACGACTACTTCCTGGCGGGGCGCAACCTGGGCTGGTTCATCGTGGGCGCGTCCATCTTCGCGTCCAATATCGGCTCGGAGCACCTCGTCGGCCTGGCCGGTTCGGGCGCGACGGACGGCGTGGCCATGGCCCACTACGAGCTGCACGCGTGGTGCCTCCTGGTGCTGGGCTGGGTATTCGTCCCCTTCTACCTGCGGTCGCGGGTGTTCACCATGCCCGAGTTCCTCGAGCTGCGGTTCAACCCCACAAGCCGCTGGGTCCTTTCGCTCATCTCGCTGGTGGCCTACGTGCTCACCAAGATCGCCGTCGGCATCTTCGCGGGCGGGGTGGTCTTCAGCGTGCTGCTGCCCGATCTGCGGCTGGGGCCCCTCGACGCCTTCTGGATCGGATCCATTCTGGTCATTTTGCTTACCGGTTTCTATACCGTCCTGGGAGGCCTGCGGGCCGTGGCCTACACGGAGGCCCTCCAGACCTTCATCCTGATCCTGGGCTCCGCCCTCGTGACCTACTTCGGCCTCAAGGCCCTGGGCGGATGGAACGAGTTGCGCGCCGTGGCGGGCACCGAGATGTTTAACCTGTGGCGGCCCATCGTGCCCGAGGGCGTCGAGGGCACCTGGGCCCCGGTGCTCGAGCCGAACCGCATGGCGTGGTACTTTAACGACAACTATCCGTGGATAGGCATGCTGTTCTGCGCGCCCATCATCGGCCTGTGGTACTGGTGCACGGACCAGTACATCGTGCAGCGCGTGCTGGGAGCCCCCAGCGAGCGCGAGGCGCGCCGCGGCACCATCTGGGCCGCCTTCCTCAAGCTGCTCCCCGTCTTCATCTTCATCATCCCCGGCATGATCGCCTATGCCCTGGCGGTTCAGGGCAAGGAGGCGGGGCTGCAGGCGGTGCTCTTCCCGGACGGCGAACTGGACCGCGACGCGGCGCAACAGGCCTTCCCGCTGCTGGTCCGCGAGGCCCTGCCGGTGGGGGTGCGGGGCATCGTCGTGGCGGGACTGCTGGCGGCCCTGATGAGCTCGCTGGCGGGGGTGTTCAACGCGTCCGCCACCCTGTTCACCATGGACTTCTACTCGCGCATGCACCGCGGCGTGTCGCAACAGCGGCTGGTCTGGATCGGCCGCCTCGCCACCACGGTCATGGTCGTCATCGGCCTCCTGTGGATCCCCGTGATCAAAGGCGGCCGCGGCCTCTACGACTACCTGCAGGGCGTGCAGGCCTACCTGGCGCCGCCCATCTTCGTGGTCTTCTTCCTGGGCGTGTTTTCCAAGCGCATGAACGCGGCCGGCGCCCTGTCGGCCCTAGTGGTGGGATTCCTGCTCGGGCTGTTCCGCCTCGCCGTCGACACGCCCGTGAAGCTCGGCCTCGACGGCGGCGGATACGCCGAAGGGTCCTTCCTCTGGATCGTCAATCACATCTATTTTCAGTACTACAGCCTGCTGATCTTCGCCATC
>CAYVOE010000637.1:0-2698 GCA_964452795.1 uncultured Nitrospiraceae bacterium | reverse complement strand
CCGTCGGCCAGCACCCCCACCAGCCGATAGCCTTCTTTGGATTCCCCCGACTGCATCCCCGAGTAGGTGCCTTCCCAGTTCACCAGGACGCCTTCCCGGCCCAGGAGGGTCACCTTGGGAAGCTGAGCGACCTCTTCCGCCGTCAGGTCGGCCAGGCCCACCTGCTTGCGCCAGCGGTTGACGTTCGGAACCAGCCCGCCCCCCGCCGTGGAGAAGTATACTTCAATTTCGCCGTTCTCGCCCGCCGCGAAGTTCACCAGCCGGAACTGAGTCGGCGGGAGGGCCCGCCACCCTTCGGGCGTCACGTATTGATACTCCGGCGCCGCCGCCCCGGCGGCCGGGGCCGTCCGCGCCTGAAACCCGAAGCGTTCGGCACTGTTCGAAGCCACCGGGGCCGCCGCGGGCTCCGACGTAGTGACGGTGCGTTCCGTAACCTGCCGCGCCCCGTCCGATTGGGAACATCCCACCGCCGCGAACGCCAATGCCGAAAACAGCCAAAGCGATCTCATAACCCTAACCCATTCCTTTTTCGAGAGTTCGCGTGCGCTGCCGCGCCTGCAAGCCGACCTCCGGAAATTTCGAATCCCTTGCGTATTATAAATGATCGGGAGTAGTGTTTTCAGTCTCTTATCGGGAATAATCCCGGAAAAGTGGGAAAATCTCAGGGTTTTTCCCCTACCTCGGCTCCAGGACCCGGTAGGCCGGAAGGCCGCCTATCCCGAAATACTCGAGCACCTCTCGCGCCGGGGACTCGCCCGGTTGCTCCGCCTGGTACTTCACCTTCACATACCCGTCCAGGTCCGCCAGGACCTCCGCATCCTGGAAGGTGGTCTTGTTCATGGTCATGCAGCTCTTGCACCAGGTCGCCCAGAAGTCCACAAACACCGGCTTGCCCTCTTCCCTGGCCACGGCAAGCGCCTTATCGAGCGACGTATGCCAGCCGGCTTCCTCGAACCCTTCCGCGCTGGCCTGCACCGCCGCCCGGTCCACGAAATAGTTCTCCCGGAACAGGCTCACCGCCAGCCAGCCGTAGTAGGCCGCAAACCCCAGGATGAGGACGCCGAAGGCGTATTTCACCCGGTCCATCCACTTGCCCGGCTTGGGCAGGAACGACAGCCCCGCCCCCGCGAAGGGCCACGGCAGCGCCATCCCCACTCCCAGCATGAAGGGCAGGAGCAATCCTATGACCGAACCTTCCGCGTAGAGGTTGCGCGACAGCAGGATCACGGCGATCACCACGGGCGCGATGCAGGCGCCGGCCAGCAAGGCGATGACGCAGCCCATGCCGAAGGCCAGCAGGTAACTGCCCCGGTTCCCGCCGAGGCTGAGCTTGCTCTGAAACCGCGAAAAGTCGATGAGGAACACGTCGAACATGGCCAGCGCGAGGATCACGAAAATCACCGCGATGACCAGGTTGAACCAGGGAGACGCGTTGAGGGCGCCGAAGGTCCCCGTCCCCAGCACCACCACCAGTCCCAGGATGCCGTAGACCAGGGCGATGCCCAACCCGTACAACCCGCCCAGCGCGAATCCCCGCGACCGGGAGCCGGCCTTGGCCCCGGCGCCGATAATGGCGAGGTTGATCGGAATGAGGGGCAGCACGCACGGGGTGAGATTCAGCGCCAGGCCGCCCACCAGCGTCAGCAACACCACCACCCACAGGCTCTTGCCCTCGAACATGCCCAGCTCGGAGTTGCCGCGCCCCGCTTCGACCTCGGCGAGCCACGACCGGAAATCGTCCGGGTTCAAGTAGCCCGAGGCCTGCCCGGTGATCTCGAAATCTTCGACCGATTCGCGCCATTCGCCGGTGTCCGCAATCGGATCCGAAACCGGGCCCGACTCGGTATCGGGGGCCGCCGACGCGACGCCCGCCGCGCCCCAGTCGATGCCGTCGACGATCTCCTCGTGTCGGGGCGTCACGGCCTCACCGGCTCCCACCACGCGAAACGGTATGGACACCTGCGTGGTCTGGGGCATCCAACAGGTCTTGTCGTTGCAGGCCTGCCAGCGCAGAGACCCTTCCAGCGTATATTCCCCCGGTGCCGCCGTCTCCGCCACCGTCGCCACCACTCCGATGTCGAACCGGGCCTCGTATACCGCCATGGGATCGGGCGAGAACTCGAAAGTCATGGTCAACGGTTCGGGGTAGAGGATCTTCTCGACGGCCACCCCTTCCGGTCCCTTCAGCGTCACTTCCGTGGGCACCAGGAAGTCGTCCAGGGGCTCGTGGGCGTTCATGTGCCAGCCTTCGCTCAGGTTGACGCGCACCACCGCGCGAAGGCTGTCGCCCGGGTGCACCCCGTCGGCGGCGACATAGGTCTCGATTTCCACGGTGGGCGTATCGGCCCCCTGGGCAAAGGCCGGCGCCCCCGCCCATGCCATGGCCAACACGGCCGCACAGACCGCTCGGGCGCTCCATTTGCATTTCATCGTGTTACGTAACTCCCATCCAGAAAAGCCCTTGGCGTGCCGAGCCGGCCCAACCGCACGACACGCGGCGTTTCCGAAGCTAACAAACCGGATCGCCCGGATACTTCCGCACCCCGCCTCCCCGCGCCCGCGACATGCCGAAGACCCCCATGCGCCTCGGGGAAATTCCTCGAAAGGGGGTACAAACGCGGCGATCCAGGTCGACCTACGTCCCGACCGTCCCGGTGTGGCCGTTCACCTGCGGAAAATTCCCCGAAGGGGATACATG
>CAYVOE010000636.1:2423-2709 GCA_964452795.1 uncultured Nitrospiraceae bacterium | reverse complement strand
TGATCCCTGTCCGCGAAGTCAGAGTCATCCCATAGGTAAAGATTGCCGCGTCGCTTATGTATGGGTACACATCGAAGGCATAGGCGCCGCCAACGGCTGTTTTTTCCATCGCCTGTACTCCCACAGGGGCCCGCTCCTCGCAATGACGGGAGGGGGTGACCTCACCGCCCCGTTGGCCGCAGTCCTCGCAGTCCTACAACGGGTAGGGCAGACGCCGATGACAGGGTGGTCGCGTCTAATGCTGGCCTGTATTCCTACGTATGTATCCCCTTCGGGGAAGAGAAAA
>CAYVOE010000636.1:0-2413 GCA_964452795.1 uncultured Nitrospiraceae bacterium | reverse complement strand
GGGACAGCCTCGTCTAATTGCCGGCCTGTAGCGCTGCGTATGTATCCCCTTCAGGGAATTCTCGCAGGCGCACGGTAGTGGCGGAACGGTCATGGCGTTCGCGGGAACGACGCGCCGGGGCCGGGTCCGGGCTACGACCGGGTTCCCCCGACGGTGAGTTCGCGGATGCGGATCGTGGGTTGGGCGTCGCTGACGGGGACGCCCTGACCGGACTTGCCGCAGGTGCCGATGGCGAACCCGAGGTCGCGGCCCACGGCCTCGATGGACTTCAACACCGTGGGGCCGTTGCCGATGAGGGTGGCGCCGCGGACGGGCGTCTCGGCCTTGCCGCCGCGGATGAGGTAGCCCTCCGTGACCTCGAAGACGAACTCGCCGTTCAGCGGATTGACCTGGCCGCCGCCCATGCGGGCCACGTACAGGCCCGTGTCGGTGGAGGCGAGGATCTCCGCCGGGTCGCCGTCGCCCGACGCGATCAGCGTGTTCGTCATCCGCGGCACGGGCCGGTATTGATAGGACTGGCGACGCCCGTTGCCCGTGGGCGCCATGTCGAGCTTGCGCGCCGTGCGCAGGTCGTTCATGAACCGCACCAGCACGCCCCGGTCGACGAGCACCGTGCGTTCCGTGGGCGTGCCCTCGTCGTCCACGCGGGTGGTCCCGCGCTTGCCGGGGAGGGTGCCGTCGTCGACCACGGTGACCTCCGGCGCGGCGATCTCCTCGTTGAGCCGGCCGCAATACTTGGACATGCCCTTCTCGATGTGGTCCGCCTCGAGCCCGTGGCCCACGGCCTCGTGGATGAGCGTGCCGCCGGCCTCGCTGCCCAGCACCACCGGCATGCGTCCGGCCGGCGCGGGGTCGGCGTCGAGCATGAGGCAGGCCTGGCGCGCCGCTTCCCGCGCCACCTCCTCCGGATCCTCCTCGTCGAACAGCTCGTAGCCGCAGGCCCCGCCCACGGCGCGGTACCCCGTCTGGATGATGCCGTCCTGCGACGCCACCACCTGCACGACGAACATGATCTGGGGCCGCAGCTCCGAGACGAACCGGCCCGCCGAGTTGAGGATGAACACGTGGCGGAGCGAGTCCATGTAACGCACCGACACCTGCACCACCCGCCCGTCGTACGCGCGGGCCGCCCGATTGGCCGCCTTCACCCGCTCGAGCTTCTCGGCGGTGGGCACGTCCTGGGGCCGGATCCGCAGGGGTGTGGCGAAATGTTCCGGCCGATAGGCGAAGTTGTAGTCCCCTTCCGGCGCTCCTTCGGCCGCGGCGCCGCCCGCCACCGTCGTCGCCGTGCCCGCCAGGCCCTCCCGCGAGATGTCGTTGGAATGGGCATACAGGGTGCGGTCGCCCGTCAGGACGCGGATGCCCGCCCCCGCCTCGCTCCCCGACACGATGCGCTCGACCTTGTTGTCCTCGAGCCCGATGGCGCTGCCGTACCGCTCCTCGAGGTACAGCTCCGCCAGGTCGCCCCCGTTTTTCAGGGCTCGTCTCAACACCTCTTCGCCATGCCGTTCCAGATCGATTTCAGCCACGGGTTCTTCGCCTTGATCGGTTTTCCGTCGAGGAGATTTTCGTATCGGTGCAGTCTAAAGGAGCCGCGAAACCCTTGCAAGCTCCCGCCGGTTTTGACTGGATTTCGATCCGCACGGTAACATAAGGGACTGTACGGGCCCCCTGGGAGGGGCCTGATTTTTCGTTAACCATGCGAGGAAACCGATGCCGCTGCGCCTGTACAACACGCTGACACGCCGGAAAGAGGACTTCGAGCCGCTCGAACCGAACCGGGTTCGCCTCTACACCTGCGGGCCCACGGTGTACAACTACGCCACCATCGGCAATTTCCGCGCGTTCGTGGCCCAGGACCTTTTGAAACGCCACCTGAAATGGCGCGGATACGATGTTTACCACGTCATGAACATCACGGACGTGGAAGACAAGATCATCCGCGCCTGCCGCGAGACGGGCGAGTCCCTTGCGTCGTTGACGGGCCGCTACATCCAGGCCTTCCTCGACGATCTCACCGCCCTGGGCGTCGAGCACCCCAACGAGATGCCCCGGGCCACCGAGCATATCGACGACATGGTCCAGCTCATCTCCGACCTCATCGAGAAGGGCCATGCCTATGCCGAAAACGGCAGCGTGTACTTCAAGATCGCGTCCTTCCCCCGGTACGGCTGCCTGAGCCACTTCGACCTCGACCAGTTGCAGGTGGGCGCCAGCGGCCGCGTTGCCGTCGACGAGTATTCCGCCGAGGAGGCCCACGATTTCGCCCTGTGGAAGGCCTGGGACGAGGACGACGGCGACATCTACTGGGAGACGCCCCTGGGCAAGGGCCGTCCCGGCTGGCACATCGAGTGCTCGGCCATGAGCATGAAGTATCTCGGGCCCTCCTTCGACATCCACGCGGGGGGCATCA
>CAYVOE010000635.1:0-2712 GCA_964452795.1 uncultured Nitrospiraceae bacterium | reverse complement strand
CCCACCCGCCACAGTACTGGGAGGACTGCGCTGGGCGGAGCTGTGAGCCTGCCCCTACCCGTCATTGCGAGGAGCGGGCCCCTGTGCGGGTACAGGCGAACGGAGGAGCAGCCCTTGGTTACCCCCGTGCCTCCGATGGGTGCCCACATATGAGCGACGCGGCAATCTCACATGAGCCTTTGACCCAAGTCCGAAGGCATCCCATAGGTAAAGATTGCCGCGTCGCTCTACGTGGGCGCTCAGAGACGGCGAGGGTGTGCATGCATTCAAAGGCGCCCAGGCGACGTCGAGCATCGGGGGTCCGCTCCTCGCAACGACGGGTGGGGGTCACGGCCGACTCAGGCTTACCGTTCCCAAGGCGGTGGACACCGGCGTCGTTGCTGGAATATGCTGCGTCGGCAGAGGTGGGGTGTTATGCGCGAGGAGGGACGATGGAGCTTCCGCTGGCGAATCGTGAGCTGGTGCAGGCGGCCCGGGCGAAGGCCACCTACGCCACGCGCTCGGCATTGGCCGGGGTGGCCCTCCTGGTGCTGTCCGTGACCGTGCTCATGGTCCAGAGCTTCAGTCTGATCATCACGCCCGGCATGGGCACCACGGGCGAGGGCGAAGCCGAGCGGTTGGGCCGGGTGCTGGCGGGGCTGGCGTTTGGCACCCAGGGCCTCGTGCTCTGGCTCATCGCGCCGTTGCTGACGGCAGGGCTTGTGGCCCAGGAGAAGCGAGAGGGCACCCTGGGCCTGCTCCTCATGGCGGATCTGTCGGGACGCGACATCTACGTCGCCAAGTTTCTGCGGGCCTTTATTCAGGTGGAGCTGCTCCTCCTCAGCACGCTGCCTTTCGTCGCCATCGCGGCCTTCATGGGGGGCGTGGCCGTGCCCGAAGCGGTGCAGGCGCTGCTCACGGGCAGCATCGACGCGGCGGCCGTCTGCGCCGTGGGCATCCTGTGCTCGACCCTCACCACCCGACCCGCAACGGCCCTGTTCGCGACGCTCCTCCTCACGGGGCTCTGGCTGGGCGGCCGCAGCCTCTTCGGCCTCGCGCTGTCGACCGCCGTTGGAATACCCCTCCCGTTCGCAGCCCTGGATCCGGAGCCGGTGGTCCAGATAGCCGTGGCGGTGGCGGTGGGGATCGTCGCCTCGCTCCTCGCCATTCGTCTCCTGCCGCGCCAGGCCGTGGCGCGCGAAGGGGGCCGGGCTCGTCGCGCCCGCGGCGGGCTCGGGCGGCGCCTTTTTCCCGTTGAACCCGCCGAACACTTCGTGACCACGGGCAGCGCCGGTCTCATGGGTTCGGTGCGCGGGACGGGCGTCCGGATACTCATCCTCATCGGCATCGGGGCCCTGGCTTTCTTCATTCCCTGCGTCGGCATGCTAATCGTCGTCGGCCTGATGTGCTACGACCTCGCCACGACCATGGAGGCCGCCCGCTCCGACGGCGCCCTCGAAGAGGTGGTCCTCACCCCGCTGGAAAACCGCGTTCTGGCGCGGGCCTTCTTTCGGGCCAATCTCCGCCAGGCCGGCCTGTACATCGGGGGCGTCATGGTCGCAGATGTCCTGTTTTCGGCTCTGACGTTCACGGCCGTAAGCGGTCCGGGAATCTTCTCGCTCGGACAGTTCGCGTCGGGGACGGGACTCCTGCCGGGAATCGGCCTCGGTCTCGGCATCGTGATCGCTCAGCTCCTGAACGCCGCCGCCTCGGGAGTGGCCATGACGGCCGCCGTCGCCCTGCTCACCTTCGTGGCCGTGCACAAAGGTTCCGCGTTGCGCCACGCCCGCGTCACCCTCGCCCTTTTCGTGCTGTTGATGGTGGTCGTCTCCGTCCCCTCCCAGGCCACAGGCGTCATGGTGTCGGTCTTCCCGACCGCCTCGGGCCCCGTCGGCGCGTCGACCGGCCCGGGTACCATGGTGTTCCTGTATTCGGTCCTCCGCCCCGTCGTCCAGGGGATCATGGAAATCGCGCTTTACGGCGGGGCCGCGATCCTCGCCTACTGCGCCCTCGTGAGGGAGATCAACAGCGCCCTTCGCCGCTACGAGCCCATTCCCCACGGGGTCGTCGCCACGTCTCCCTGACCGCCCGGAGAAGCTTTTGGGGCGCCGTGTCGCCGGCGCGATGAGCCGCATTCGCCGCCATTTCCGGTTGATTGACGCGAACTCCGTGTGGCACACTCACTTCGCCTATGGATGGGGGCTATCGGAGGATTTAGGGCGGCTTTGCCTTTCCACGGAGTCGGGGACCGAAGACCTGCCGCCAATTCTTTTCCTGTATCCCTCGAAGGGTGTATCGTCGGTATCGGGTCCGGCAGAGGAAAGGAGGATGAAGCCGGGCGGAGCGCGTTGTGCACAACGTCGAAAAGGGGCGTTATCCGTTTTTGTCGTAGGGGATTACTGTCATGAAGAAGAATCGCGGTTTTACGCTGATTGAATTGCTGGTGGTGATTGCCATCATCGGCATCCTGGCGGCCATCCTGCTGCCGGCCCTTTCCCGGGCACGGGAAGCGGCCAACCGGGCGTCCTGCGCCAACAATCTGAAACAGTGGGGCGTCATCATGAAGATGTACTCCGGGGAGAACAAGGGACGCTTCCCCGGGGGGTCGTGGTATCCCATCAACCAGTGGATCGTGACCCTGGGCTACAACTCCACGGCCCTCTATCCGGAATACTGGACGGATCCGGCCATCGCCCGGTGCCCCTCGGACGCGGGAGGCGACTGGCTCGGCAG
>CAYVOE010000634.1:0-2714 GCA_964452795.1 uncultured Nitrospiraceae bacterium | reverse complement strand
AACACCGACGGCTCCTGAGGGAGGTACGCCATGCCCGCCCGGGCCCGGCGATACATGGGCAGACGGGTGATGTCGCGGCCGTCGAATTGAATCCGCCCTCCCCCCGGACGCAGCAGGCCCACGATCATGCGGAAGGTCGTGGTCTTGCCCGCGCCGTTGGGACCCAGGAGACCCACCACCTCTCCCGCGCCGAGTTCCACCGACACGCCGCGCACCACCGCGCGTCCTTTGAACTGCTTCGTCAGCTCCTCGGCGCGGAGCAACCGTTCGTTGCCGCTATCCGTCACCCGAGGCCCCTATTCCTTCCGGACGATGTAGTCCGGGTAGGCCGCCTCGATGAGCCGCCGGTTAAACCGAATCAGCTCGCCCTTGTTCATCTTGGCGCCCTTCTCGAGGAGGGCCTGGCCGTCGGCGTCCAAGGCGACGCCTTTCCAGGCGTCGGCGTCGTAGAGGTCCACCTCATCGAGCACACCGTTCAGCTCCTTGACGATGACCTCCTGAGTGGCGGCGTTGGGAGTCTGTCGCGTGGTGATGTTGCCGAGCTGCTTGCGCACCTCGGGTCGAAGCTGGGCCAGGATCTGCCGTCCCGGCGACGGGTCGGCCGACGCGCCCTGTTCATTCAGCCGCGTGAGGAACCCCGGCCAGTCTTTGATGTCGGCGGGGACGAACAGGTAGGGGCTCTCGACCTTCGCCTCCGGCGCCGCCGGCGTGCCCGAGAGGGGCATGTTGACCAGCTTGAACCCGCCTTTCGCGGTCAGCTTGCCCGAGACGGTATTGAAGGTGATCTCCGGGGCCGTAAGGTCGCCCCCCGTTTGCCGTTTCATGACCACCGGGTTGCCTTTGAAGTTGAGCTCGCCGGTCTGGCCGTTCCAGTCGCCGCTGTCGGCGGTGATGTCGCCCTGGGGATGGCGCACCCGCACGTTGCCCGTCAATACGAGGCCCTCCGGTTCGGAATCCTCGTTCTCGTAGCGAAACCGCATCTCCGACGCCCGCACCACGAGGGCCGGTTTCGACGGATCGGGCGGGATCAACTCGACTTCGGCCGGGTTGCCGCTGATGCGGTCGACGCGCCCCGTCTCGATGTTGAACTCGAGGACGCCGCCGCTCGAATTCAGCTTCTGGAAATCTCCCAGGCCGCCGGGGGCCCCTTGGGCGGCGACCGTCGACGCCGAAGCGGCCAGGACCAGGATCGCGATCGCGGTTCTCACGGTACGCTACTCCCCCCATATGACAAATGGGCTTTGAAATCCCTGAGTATGAGCATCTTGGTGTCCGGGTGAAACTCCATCGAGGCCGCGACCACTTCGGTCTCGCCGTCGCGCAGCGTCACCGGTTTGTCCGACTGCGCCACGCGCTCGTCGTTGTTCCACTCCACCTCTTCAAGCTCGACCTGACGCGGGCCCTGCTCCATCCGCACGCCCCCCGACAGCAGGGCCAGTCCCCGGGCCTCGTCGAGGCGCCCCTCGCCCGCGTAGAGATGCGTTTCCGCGCCGTCCCGGGCATAGATGATGGCGTGGGCGTTCTCGAAGTGGGCCTCGCCGTCCGCCCCGAGGCTCACCTCCGTATCCCGCACCTCGAACCGGGGCCGATCGCCTTCGCCGGCATCGGTGTCGTAGAGGTACAGGCTCATGGTGCCTTCCATGAGCGCGGGTGCTTCGGCAGGCTCGCCGGTCTCCGGCGATTCCGGAGTCGAACCCGGCGGCGCGGCGCGCTCTCCGCAGCCGGACAAGGCCACCAGCAGGGCCGCTATTCCGACAAGACGTTTCAAACCGGCGCCTTTTCGTTCTTATAGAACACCGCCCGCAGCCCCTTGAGGGTCAGGAGCGGATCCACGTGATCGATGCGGGCGGCAATCTCGGCAATCAGCGGAGCGAGCCCGCCCGTGGCGATGACGCGGGGCCGGCCCTTCAACTCGGCCGACATCCGCGCGATGAGTCCGTCCACCATGTCGGCGTAGCCGTAGGTAAGGCCCGACCGGATGCTCGAGACGGTGTCGCGTCCGATGACCGTGGGGGGCCGGCTTACGTCCACCCGGGGCAACTTGGCGCATTTCTCGAACAGGGCGTCCGCCGAGATCTGGATCCCCGGCACGATGATCCCGCCCCGATATTCGGCCCGCTCCGATACGGCGTCGAAGGTGGTGGCCGTGCCGAAATCGACCACGATCAGGGGGCCGGAGTTGTCCTCCAGCGCCCCCACGGCGTTGACGATCCGGTCCGCGCCCACTTCCTTCGGATTTTCCATCTGGATCACCAGGCCCGTCTTGACTCCGGGGCCCACCATGAGCGGCTCGACGTGAAAGGCATCGCGGCTCAACTGGAGAAGGTCGTTGTTGATCTGGGGCACCACGCTCGAGATGCAGCACCCCGTGACGGCCGCCGGCTCCAGCCCGCTCTGCTCGAACAGGGTCAGGAAAAACACCCGAAACTCGTCGGCGGTGTGAATCGACGTCATCAGCCGCCAATGGGCGCGCAGTTGGTCGCCGTCGTACAGCCCTACGACCGTGTTGGAATTGCCCGCGTCTATGACCAGGAGCATACCGATTCCCGTAGCCTCTCCGTCGCCGCTTCGCCCGCAAGCGGTCTGTGGGAGTAACCGCGCCCTATAGGGGGGATATTTCGCCCGAGACGATCCGTCGATCGCCGTAGGGCGTGTTGACGATGAGCGCACCCTGGCTGTCCACCTCGGAGACGATGCCCAGGGTGTCGCCGCAC
>CAYVOE010000633.1:0-2719 GCA_964452795.1 uncultured Nitrospiraceae bacterium | reverse complement strand
GGAGACGCGCCGGGCCGTGGCCCACATCCCCTCGGTCGTCCCACGGGTCCCATCCCCGCCCAAGTGCATGGCCATGGGGACCTACGAGCAGATGGGACCGGCAGATCTGAAGGAATCGGCGGCTTTCTGGAGCCAGGCGTCCCGATTGAAGGAGGGCGCCCCGGCTTGGAACCTCCACGGAGTGAACCTGCGCAAGGGGGAGCGATTGTGTGCCGTGGCCCTTGTGAAACGATTCGCCGCACCGGTCGGCCTCAACCGTCGCCTCGGGGTCGATCAGCATCGGCGCATACCCGATACGGCCACCATTGCGGCGGCGGATTGGCTGGCGGAGGCCGGCGTGGACGTCGAGGCCATTTGGCACGAAGAGAAAACGTGGAACGGCCAGTGGCTTCATCGGTCCGAGCTGAAGACTGACGGTGAGGAAGGACCTTCCGAGGCCCAGCTCGACCAACTCAAACCCATCTGGGGACAGCGCAAGACCCATGGATATCCGCCGGCATACTACGCCGTCCTCGTCCTGGACGGCGACGAAATGGGCAAATGGCTAAGGGGGGAGAAGCCGGAAGGCGGCGAACCGCTTCCACCCGAGGAGCTTTCCCGACGTCTGGGGCGACTGGCGACGAAGGTTGTGCCTCCTATCGTGTCGCGCTACCGGGGAACCCTCATCTACTCCGGCGGCGACGACGTGCTGGCGCTGCTGCCGGCCCGGTCGGCCCCGGCCTGTGCACGCGAGCTGCGGGAGGCCTTCTCGGGCCCGGAAGGACTCCACCCGCAGGCCACGGCCTCGGCCGGCATCGCCGTCGTGCATTACAAGGACGATTTGCGGGCCTCGCTCGATGCCGCGCGGGGAGCGGAACATGCGGCTAAACAGGGCGGCCGCGACACCCTTCACCTGCGAATGTGTCCGCGATCGGGAGGGCACTCCAGCGCCGGCCTGCCCTGGCCCATGATTCCCGTCCTGGAACGGTGGGTGCGGCGGTTCGCGGACGAACAGGCCTCGGACCGATGGGCCTATCACCTGCAGTCCGAACTGCCCGTCCTGCGGGGCCTCGAGTTGGACGCCATGAAGGCCGAGATCCGGCACCAAATGAACCGGTCGGAACGCCCCACGCGGGAGGCCTTTGGCGACGGAGAGGCTGAGAAAGCAGGCGATCGACTCGCCGAAGACTTCGACCTCTACGTTCGCCTGCGGCGCAACGGATCGCCGGAAGACATGTTGGATCTCGGCGCGGTCTTGCACGACTTCGTTACATTGTGCCAGGCCGCTTCGTTCCTGGTGCGGGGGAGGAGTGATCGATGACCGTATCCACCGAAACTTCCGTACAGCGTCGTGGGCTCTGCCTCGAGCCTTTGGACACCCTGTTCTTCCGAGACGGACGGCCCTTCGACGCCGGGTCGCACTTGCGGAGCGGGACGCCGCGGCCGCAAACGCTCGCCGGCGCCGTGCGCACGTTCCTGCTCACGGAACTGGGGTGCGACTGGAAGCGCCTGGGGAACGCCGTTCAGAAAGGGGCTTCCTTCGTCGACGCCCTGTCCGACGGCCAGCCCGAAGACGCCGTCCTCGTGGCGGGACTGCGCTGCGCCGGTCCGTGGTTCTGCCGGGAAGGCTCGATCGTGGTCTCGATGCCGGCCAACCTGATGAAGACGCGCGAGGGCGAGGAGATCGTTCGCATCGATCCCCTGGATCCGAGCGCGACCCTGCCGGGATGGGTCCCGCCGCGCCCCGGGATGCGTCCCCTGTGGTCCCGAGATTTGCGTCCGGCCAAACGGCTTACGGGATTCCTAACCCTGGAGGGCCTTCACAAGTATCTCGAAGGCCGCCTACCGTCCGTGGAGGACGTCGTGGAAGCCGCTCAGCTCTTTGGACACGACCGGCGTATCGGCATCAAATTAGACCCTGCAACGCTTGCGACCCTGGAAGGGTTTATCTACTCCGTGGCGCTCCTGGCGCCGGTCCCGGGCGTGACGCTTTACGCGGAGGTGGAAGGACCGACCCGGCTGCTTGAGCGATTGCCGACGGAGCCTCGGCCGCTCCCACTGGGCGGGGAAGGACGGCGCGTAGCTCTAAGCGCGACCGAGGTCATCGACTGGCCAAAGCCGAAGCGAGGCGGTCGTCGCCGCCTTCTCCTGCTGACCGCCCCCGGCATCTTCGCCGACGGATGGTGCCCAGCGAACCTCGATCCCGTCGCGGCCGCGGTGCCCGGGTACGAAGCCGTATCGGGGTGGGACATGGCTCGGAACGGGCCCAAACCCACCCGGTTCGCGGCCGCCGCCGGCAGCGTCTATTTTCTGGAATGCGAGGAGGATTCCGTGCCATCAACGCTGTGCGACGCCGAAGACGACGTGCTGGGTTGGGGCCACTATGTGGAAGGAGTGTGGGAGTATGTCTAGCACCGATATCCTGTTCGTTCACGCGTTGACGGGGCTCCATCCGGGCTCGGGCACTGCCCTTGGGGTGGTGGATTTGCCCATCCAGCGGGAGCGCCACACCCAATGGCCGACCATCCCCGGCTCGGCCCTCAAAGGGGTCCTCCGGGCGTCGTTTCAGAGCCGGTTGAACGGCAACGGCGAGGACAAGAAGAGGCTCTACGCGGTCTTCGGTCCCGACACGGAGAACGCCTCGGACCATGCCGGTGCCGTCGCCTTCACCGACGCCCGCATCCTGGCCTTTCCGGTCCGGTCGCTTCGCGGCGTGTTTGCCTGGGTCACCTGCCCCGAT
>CAYVOE010000632.1:0-2727 GCA_964452795.1 uncultured Nitrospiraceae bacterium | reverse complement strand
GTCTAGCGCGGAGTTCGTGCGCCGGGCGCGCGCGGCGGGCGTGGCCATCCCCGCCTTCAACATTCCCTATCTGCCCATGATGGAGCCCACCATCCGGGCGGTGGTCGATTGCGACAGCCTGGCCTTCGTCGAGGTGGCCCGCCCCGAATGGACCAAGTTCGAGGCCGGCGGGCCCGGCCCCGTCAAGGCCGAGTACGACAAATACAAGAACCTGGACCACGTCCGGCTGCACCTCGACCACGTGCCCGTCATCGACGAGGACCTCGAGGAAGTGGACTACCTCGCCATCATCGACGAAGCCCTCGATCTGGGCTACGACTCCGTCATGGTCGACGGATCGCGCCTGAGCCTTGACGACAACATCGCCGCCACCCGCGCCGTGGTGGAGAAGGCCCATGCCCGCGGCGTGCCCTGCGAAGGCGAGCTGGGCGCCGTGATGGGACACGAGGACGGCCCCCTGCCGCCCTACGAAGAGCTGTTTGCCTCGGGCCAGGGCTTCACCGACATCGAAGAGGCCCGCCGCTTCGTCCAGGAGACCCGGTGCGACTGGCTGTCGGTGGCTTTCGGCAGCATCCACGGGGCCATCTCCCTGGCCGCCCGCGACGAGAAGAAGCTCCAGGCGCGCCTCAACCTCGAACACCTGGCCCGGCTCTACGAAGCCACCGGCGTGCCCCTGGTGCTCCACGGGGGCTCAGGCATCAAGAAAGACAACGTGCTGGACTCCATGAAGCTGGGCGTCGCCAAGATCAACGTGGGCACCGAGACGCGCCAGGCCTACGAAGTCCGGCTGCGCGAGACGGGCAGCGTGGCGGCGGCCCAGGAGGCCGTCTACGAACGCGCCACGTGGTACCTGCGCGAAGGCGTCGAACTGGCCGGCACGGCGTCCCTGCTGCGTCCCCGCGAGGCCGCTCGATGAGCCTTCTGGGACTCGACGTGGGGACCACGGGCTGCAAGGCCCGGGTCTTCTCTGAAGACGGCCGGGTCCTGGCCGGCGCCTACCGCGAGTACGACGTCCAACGTCCGCAACCGGGTGCGTCCGAGCTCGACGCCCAGGACGTCTGGACCAAGGTGCAGGAGGTTATCCGGGAAGCCGCCGCCGGGGCCTCCGCCGACCCCGTCACCGCCCTGAGCGTCACCTCCATGGGCGAGGCCATGGTGCCCGTTGACGCCGATCGCCGCATCCTCGGCCCCTCCATCCTGGCGGACGACAGCCGGGGCGCCGAATTCCTCCCCGAGCTTGCCGATGCGCTGGATCCTCTGCGGTTCTACGAGATCAACGGGAACACCCTGGGCAACCACTACAGCCTGACGAAGCTGCTCTGGATCCGGAAACACCGGCCCCAGCTCTTCGACAAAACCGATCGGTTCCTTCTCTGGGGAAGTTTCGTTCCCTTCATGCTTGGCGCCGACCCGGTGGTGGACTACTCCCTCGCGAACCGGACCCTGCTCTTCGACCTCAACGCGGAGGATTGGTCCGACGAGCTGCTGGGCAAGGTGGGCCTGGACGCCGGGAAGCTGGCGCGGCCCGCCCCCTCCGGCACCGACATCGGACTCATCGACCCGCGCATTGCCGACGAGCTGGGCCTGCCGCGCCGCGTCACGCTCGTAACGGGCGCCCACGACCAGTGTGCCAACGCCCTCGGCTGCGGCGCCGTCACGCAGGGCCGGGCCATGCTGGGCATGGGCACCTACCACTGCATTACCCCGGCCTTTCCGTCCCGCCCGCCGGCGGAGGCCATGCTCGAGCGTGGACTCAACACCGAACACCACAGCGTGCCCGGCCTTTTCGTGTCGTTCATCTACAATCAGGGCGGCAGTTTCATGAAGTGGTACCGCAACACCTTCGCCGCCGCCGACCACGAGGCCGCGCAACGGGCAGGCGACGACGTGTACCCGATCCTCGTGGGGGAGATGCCCGCCGGACCCAGTTCCGTGCTGGTATTACCCCATTTCACGGCCACCGGCCCGCCCGATTTCATCACCGACTCCCGCGGCGTTCTGCTGGGCCTGCGCCTGGACACCTCCCGCGGCGACATCCTCAAGGGCATCCTCGAATCCATCGCGTTCTGCCTGCGCCAGTGCGTCGACGCCCTGCCCGAGGTGAATATCCCCATCGAGGAGCTGCGCGTCGTGGGCGGCGGCAGCAAGGCCGACGCCTGGGTGCAGCTCTACGCCGACGTCCTCGACCGTCCCCTGGTCCGGCCGAGCCAGACCGAAGCCGGGGCCATGGGCGCGGCCCTCCTGGCGGGGAGCGCCACCGGCGTTTTCACGTCCGCCGCCGAAGGCGCGGAGGCCTGGGTGCAGATCGAAGACCGATTCGAACCCAATCCCGAGCGCGTCCGGCAATACGACGCGCGATACGCCCAGTACCGCAAACTCTGGCCCACGCTGAAGAACTACATCGGAGAACTCGTCGCCGCCGAGGTCCCGTCGCCCTAAGACCGTCCGGCCCGAACACGATTCCGGCGCGGCCGCCCGCAAGTGGCATTGGGCGCCGAGTCCGCGTATCATTGCATTACCCAATACCCTCTGCGCCGATAGGCGCCATCTGCGGATCAATGGTCCCTTCCTTACGGAGGTTTTCCTATGAGCACAGAAACACCCGATCGTGTCGAAACCGCATGCCACGGCTGCCAGACCGATGCCCGGCACGACCAGGAAGTTCCCGAAATCGATCTGCTCAGTCCTCTGACGTTGCGCGGCGTCACCTTCCGCGGTCGTGTGGCG
>CAYVOE010000631.1:0-2728 GCA_964452795.1 uncultured Nitrospiraceae bacterium | reverse complement strand
GCTCCCGATCGAACCGCGGTTCTGCAGGGATTCCGAGTTACGGTGCGGGCTTCAACAGCAGCAGGCGGAAGCCTCCCGCCGGAATCGACAGGTTAAACGGACGTTCCGGATCCACCAGGCCCGCGTCGGAATCGGCCAACGGCTCGCTCGCCTCCAACATCGGCAGGTCCTCCCCGATCGCCGCCTGCAGATCCACGCTCGCAGCTGCCTCGTCGTCGCCCCAGTTGAGCGCCGTCACCGCGTGCGTCGAGCCGAGAGACCGGACAAAGACGCACGCCGCGGCCGGGGCGTCGACGGGAATGAAGCGTCCCATCCGAAACACCGGTTCCCTCCTGTGCAATCGACAGAGCCGGGTGTAGTGCTCGAGGAGGGTCATATCCGCCTTGTCCCAGTGAACCAGATACTTGTTCGTCTCTCCAATCTCCTGTCCCGCGTGGATCATGGGTATGCCGGGCAGGGTGAACAGGAGCACCGCAAGCCGCGCGTGGTATTCCGGCGCGACGGAGGCAATGCGCGCGAAGTCGTGGGTCTCGAGCATGTGGACCCGGCCGCGGCCATGGCGCACCGGCCAGCCCGACAGCCACTTCTCGAGGTCCGCGGCCGTCGGAGGTCTGGGTTCCTCAGCCGTCAGAAAGGTGGCCGTGAGCAGCCAGAGCACGTGGTCCTGATACGAAGCCTCGGCCGACGCGTCGAACAAGGGCTCGTTGCCGTCCCCCGCGCCGCCGCCGTAGTTCGGGGCCATCCGTTCGGAGAGCATGACGGCGTCGGGCCTGGCCTCGACCATGGCCCGTTTCACCCGTTCGAGCAGGGCACCGGAATGGGGTCCGTCGGGCAGGGCCGCGGGATCCCAGTTGTTCTGGGGCGAATCCATGCGCCAGCCGTCGATGTTGTACTTCCGGATCCAGAAGGCGGCCACGTCGGCCATGTAGTTCTGGTAGCCCGGCAGAGAAACATCGGGCGCATAGCCCCACGGTATGGGCCACGCGTAGGAGGGTTCCCCGTTCTCTTCGTGGCGGACGAACTCGGGATGGGCGTCGTAGAAGGGCGCCACGGTCCGAGCGAACTCGTAGTCCTTGTCGGGCGTCAGGCCGAAATAAGGTATGTTCACGTCGAATCGGCGGGTGAAGATGTCGCCTCGGGCGCGGGCCTCCTCGATGCCCCGACGCCGCGCCCGCGCCTCGCGCAAGCGCAGGGTGTCGCCGTTTTTCGCGATGGCCTCGATCTCCTCGTCCGACGGCGTCAGCACCCACATGCCGTGGCAGGGCGTGTGGCTGAAGGTCAGGTCAAGGAGCACCCGCAGACCGTGGTCGTGGGCCGTCCGAACCAGTTCCCGCAGGTCGTCGTCGGTCCCGTACTTGGGATCGAGCTGGTAGTAGTCGTAGACGCGGTAGGGCAGGTACAACTCATGCTTGAACAGGGGCATGATGTACAACGTCTTGACGCCCAGGTCCGCGATGCGGGGAATCCTTTCCGTAATGGCCGTCAATCGGCCGTCGGGACTGAAGGCCCACGGGTCGATCTCGTAGATGGGCCCTTCGCCGAGGAAACCGACCTCGCTGTGGGGCGGCGCCTCGGCATTCGCGGCAAGGGCGGCCGCCATGCCCAGCAGTATCGCCGGAATCGCGACGAAAAGCGGCCGCGATCGCGTCATTCCGATTGACCTCCCTTACCGGCGGCTTGCGAACCTTCCTGCAATTCGAGCAAGCGATAGCCTCGCGCGGGAATGCCGAGCTCGAGGGGCGCGCTCAGGTCAACGTCCCGGGTCTCCGGCGAGACGAGGGGCTCGCGGACCGTGACTCGGTTCGAAGCAATGCCCTCCCCGGCGGCGAGATCCAATCGCGCTTCGACCTCCTCGTCGCCCCAGTTGAGGGCGGTCAGGAAGTGCCGTCCGTCGAGGCTCCGCAGGTACACGCACAGGCCCTCGGGCGCATCGACGGCGCGGAACTCGCCGCGGCGGAGGACCGGCTCCTCGCAGTTCAGTTGGCACAGCTTCTTATAGAGTTCGAGCAGGTCTTCGTTGGCCTTGTCCCAATGGACCAGGTTCTTGTCGGCCTCGCCGATCTCCTGCCCGCAGAAGATCATGGGCACGCCGGGCAGGGTGAGCTGGAACACGGCCAACTGCTCCACCCGGTTCGGCGCCACCGAAGCGACGCGGTCGAAATCGTGGGTCTCGAGGACGTGGGACCGGCTCCGGCCGTGCCACACGGGCCACTGCTTCACCCAGGCCTCGATGGTCTTCCCCGTCGGCGGCTTGGGGTCGTCGGCGATGAGGAAGGTGCCCACCAGGTACCACAGCACGTGGTCCTGGTACGAGGCCTCCGCCACCTCGTCGAAACGCGGTTCCCGGCCTTCCCCCGCGCCGCCGCCGTAGTTGGGCGCCATGCGTTCGCTGAACAGCACGGCGTCGGCTTTGACCGACTTCACCGCCTGCCGCACCTTCCGCAACAGGGCCATGGCGTCCTTCGCGTCGGGAAACACGGCCGGGTCCCAGTTGTTCTGGGGCGCGTCGATGCGGAATCCGTCGATGTCGTATTTCCGCATCCAGAAGCCCGCCACGTCGGCCATGTAGTTCTGGTAGAGCTCGGAGTCGTAGTTCGGCGCGAAGCCCCAGTACCACACGGGGAAGCACCGAAGGTGATTTCCGTCCTTGTCGTGGCGGATGAATTCGGGATGGGCGTCGTAGAACGGCGATTTCCACGGCCTCATCTCGAACTCGGTGGGGTCGCCG
>CAYVOE010000630.1:0-2733 GCA_964452795.1 uncultured Nitrospiraceae bacterium | reverse complement strand
GCTGTCGGCCCTGGTGCTGGCCGCGCTCGTGATCGCGGCCGTCGAGCCCTGGCAGCCGCCGCCGCCCGACGATGTCGGCCCCCACAGCTACAGCGGCCGGGTCCTGGGCTACCGCGGCCTTTACGAGACCCTCGACGCCCTGGGCTTCTCGGTGTCGCGCCACACGGGTTCGCCCGGCCGACTGTTCGAGGGCGATCGACGGGTCCTCCTGCTCGACCCCAACCTTTTTCGGATCGAGCGCGAGAAGGGCTATCTCGCTCAGATGGAGCGCTGGATCGCCTCGGGCGGCGAAGCGGTGGTCCTGACCCGGGACCTGCGGCTCTTCGACGGACCGGAGGCCTTCCCGGCCGAGGCGGAGGATCCCGCTCCGGAGGACGGATCGGAGGATCCGTTCCAAACGGAAGAGGACCGTCTGCGCGAGGTGCTGGGTCCCGACGAATTCCGCCATCGCCTCGGCGTGGGAGACATCCGGATCGAGCCGGAAGAGGACGATTCCTTCGGTCCGGAGGCCGAGTCCCTGCCCGAGGCCCTGCGCAGGGGACTGCGGGTGCCGGCTCGCCCCGACGGGAGGTACGAGCCGGTGTTTTCCGGCACCTTCCGGCCCTGGGGCCGGGATATCCGCACGCTGGCGCTGCCCACCGAGGACTATACCTGGTTTGCCGGGCCCGGGGTGGACCGGGCCGTGGGCCGGATCGATATCGAATCGATGGACGGCGAGTTGCGGCCCGTGGTGCTCGAGTACGTTCGGGGCGCGGGCCGGGTCATCCTGGTGTCCGAGCCGTCGCTGCTGAACAACCGGGGCCTGCGCGAGGCGGACAACGCGGTAATGGCGGTGCGGCTGGCGGCGGGCGACGGCGGGCGGCCCCTGGTCATCGACGAGTACTACCACGGCGCCCTGGAAGGGCTGAACCCTTTCGCCCTGCTGCGGGTCCATCCCTACGGCGCCATCGCGGCCTCGCTCCTGGCGGCCACACTCCTCTGGGCGTGGTCCAGCGGCGTGCGCTTCGGCGCCGTGGTGCCCCACCGGGTCGAGCCGCGCCGCAGCATCCTCGAATACGTGGACGCCATGGCACGCCTGTTTCGCCGGGCGCGCAAGGGCCGGTTCGCCCTGGAAACCAATCGGGACGGGCTCCTCGACGAGATCCGGAGCGAGCTGTTCCTCGGCCCCGGCGTCTCGCCCGACGCGGTGGTGCGCCGGCTGGCCTTGTCGGACCGGGCCCGGGCCGAACGGCTTGAGTCGGCCCTCAAGGAGGTGGGCGCCGCCCTGATGTCGCCCGACGAAATCCCCGCGGCGGAGCTGCTGCGGTTACAGGAAAGGTTGGAAGCATGTCGCACGTCGAAGGGGTTCAACCCTACACCCCGGACGCCGGCGCGGAGCACGGCGTCGCCGGCCTCTACCGTCGCACCCTTGAAGAGGTAGAAAAGGTCGTCTACGGCCAGGAGGAAGCGGTGACCTTCTGCCTGGCGGCCCTGTTCGCCAACGGCCACATCCTCATCGAGGGCGTGCCGGGCACGGCCAAGACGACGCTGGTCCGGACCATTGCCGCGGCCTTGTCGCTGGATTTCAGCCGGGTCCAGTTCACGCCGGACCTGTTGCCCAACGACATCACGGGGTCCTACATCTACCGGCAGCAGACGGGCGAGTTCGTCTTTCGCGAGGGCCCCATCTTCGCCCACTTCGTCCTGGCCGACGAGGTCAACCGCGCGCCCGCCAAGACCCAGTCGGCCCTGCTCGAGGCCATGCAGGAGGCCACGGTGAGCCAGGAAAAACAGACCCATCCCCTGCCCCAGCCCTTCGTGGTGTTCGCCACGCAGAACCCCGTCGAACACGAGGGCACCTACCCCCTGCCCCTGGCCCAGCTCGACCGGTTCATGTTCAAGGTGCTCATCGGCTATCCCGATGCGGACGCCGAAGAGCGGGTGTTGACCGAACACCACGCCACGCCCGAGCGCAACGCCCTCGCCGGCTTCGATGTGCGCAAGACGGCCACGCGCGAGGAAGTGCTGGCCGCCAAGGAGACCATCCGCGAGACCTTCGTGCGGCCCGAAGTGGTGCGCTACGTGCGGGGCCTGGTGGCGGCGACCCGCGACAACCCTCACCTCTACGTGGGGGCGAGTCCGCGGGCCGGACTCAACCTCCTCATGGGCGCCAAGAGCCTTGCCCGGTTCGACAACCGCGATTTCGTGATCCCCGACGACATCAAGCGAGCCTTCTTGCCCGCGCTGCGCCACCGGGTCGTCCTCAGCCCGTCGTCCGAGCTCGAGGGCATGTCCGTGGACGATGCCCTGCGCCAGATTCTCAATTCCGTCGAGGTGCCCCGGTGACCATGCTCCTGCCGGCGCGCCAGTTTGTGGTGTGCGGAGGCCTGCTGGCCCTGATGGCCGGAGGGCTGCTGCTTTGGCCCGACTTCGAGCTGGTGCTGGCGGGAGCCTGGGCGGCCACACTGATCCCCGCGGGCATCGACGCGGCGTGGCTCCTGCGGAATCGCCGCCGATTCACCGCAAGCCTCGACGTGCCGCCCACGTGCATCCGCGGCGAAGTCATCGCGGCGCGCCTCTCGGTGGAAAACGGAACGCGTTCCCGGGTCCGCCTGCGGGTCCGTCCCGTGTTGCCGGAACAGGGCGATCCTCCGGCTCAGGAATTCAGCGACATTCTGAACCCCGGCGGCTGCCGCACCTTTTGGCTCCGGGTGAAGGCGCCCGTCCGCGGGAAATACCGGTTCGGAGACGTAT
>CAYVOE010000629.1:0-2739 GCA_964452795.1 uncultured Nitrospiraceae bacterium | reverse complement strand
CGATCCCGCATATCCCTGCCATCGGCGAGTACTACCGCGGGCCCCACTACCTGGGACCCGCCAATCCCCTAACCCTCGATCCCGATGCGGAAGTGCCCGAGCTGTTCAAGGGATACTATCTTTTCCTGATGGAAATGACCCGCGAAAGCGGCATGGAATCCCTGCCCACCTTCCGTACCCGGCCCGACGACATGGTGGGCTACACGGGACCGCAAAGCGTGGCCGTATTCGAGGTCCACTACCGCAACGTCGAGGAGTGCCTGGAGCGGGCGGTGGACGCCGTCACTGCCGCCGAACAGTACGTGCCCGAGCGGGCGCGGCTGACCTTTCAGGCGGAAACCCTGCCCATCCAGTGGTTCTACCACACCGCCCGGACCCAAGCGAACGTGTACGAGGTCTTCCGCCTGCGGGCTCCGCTCCTCGAGTGGGCCGAGGCCGGACAGCCCCTCGAGCCGGCGCAGGCCGAAGAGGCCCGGCGTTCCCTGGCGCGGTTGCGCGAGATCCTCGAGGACGAGAAGGCAAACGCCGAGCAGGCCCTGCCCATCGCCGAGTCCGATCCGCGCCTCGAGACCTATCACCGCGGCGACCACAGCCTCAACCGGCTGGTGGATATGATGCGCGCCAAGATAGAGTTCACCGACCGGCAACTGAACGAAGAGCTGCCCCGGTTGGCGGAGCGACTCGGGATCGCGCTCTAACCCGACGAACGAAGGAGGCCACGGGACCCGCTTATCGGCGTCTCGTGGCCTCCTTCGCTTCCGATCCGAACTACTGGCCCTGCTCCTGCGGCCCGGTCTGCTGGAACTGCTGCCCCAATTGCTGTATGCGCTGCAGTTGCTGCGCCGCCACGGGGTCTTGTTCGTTCAATTCGATGGGCTCGGTCTCGACCTCGGTGCTGCCGCATCCGCCCGCCAAAGCCAACAGCACCGTCGAGAACGCCGTCAGTCTCGCCATCCATTTCATCGCGCATTCCTCCTCGTAACACACCCGAAGCTCGGTATCCGCCGGCGGAAGACGTCTCGCAACGCTCCTCGGAACAGGCCTCCGAACTCCCGTGTCCACCCTTTCCCATTCTTGACGATCTTATTGCCCGTTCGGGACCTTTGCTAGGCACGATTCCCCCCAGATTTGTACGAAATCGAGATGACCGGCCTGGGGCGGTACGGAAGCGGGCGCGGCGGGCCCATTCTCGGATCCGTATAAGAACCCCCTCAATGCGTTCAAGACGGCGCCCGAGAGGTTGGGGCAAAATGGCCGGGAAGAAAATGGAGCGATGGGCTTCTTGCAGGAGGGCGGCAATGCGGTACCTGATGGCGGCAATCGCGGTGGGGGCTTGTGCGAGCGGCGGGTTCGGAGAGGCCCGGAGCGACGACGGGGCGGTGGCCTACGAAGACGGTCCCTTCGCGTTTTTCTCGCTGGATTACTTTGCCCGATTCACGCGCGACCCCAATGCCACGCCCGCGGCCAATGAAATGGCGCTGGATTCGAACTGGTCCATCGGGGTGGCGGAAGACGCCGACCCGCTGACTGCCCTCATGGCCACGGACCTGGCGGAGTTCCTGAGAGAGCGGATGGACTTGAATCTGCCCCTCCGAACGCTGACCCGAACCGACGAGCCCGCGCCCCGCACCATCGTTCTGGCGGACCGCAACGGAGGCCACGCGACCGCGGCGGAGTCCTATACCATCGCAGTGACCGACGATTCCGTTGCGGTGCGCGGGCGCGACCCCGAGGGCCTTCGAGACGGCGTGGTGCGGCTCGTGGATCGCATCGGGTTCCGGGCGGCGCCGATCCTCGAGATTGGACAGGAGACGGGAACGCCGCGCCTGGGGCTTCGGGTGGGCACGATCCCGCGCATGGGGACGTATCGCGACCTGGTGTTCATGGGATACAACGGCGTCATCGTGAGTCCCACGGACGACAAGTCGGAATCGGAACTGACCGAGCTGTCCAACAGCAAGGCCATCCCCGAACTCGAGCCGCGGCAAAAGCCGGACCTGGTCGAGCGCCTCGCCGCCAAGGCCCGCGAGGCGCGCCGCTACGGCCTCAAGACCTTCGTCGCCCTGCAGATGTGGGACTTCTACCCGGCCGACGCGCCCATCTTCCAGAACCATCCGGGCCTTCGAGGGGCCCTCGCCCACTACCACATGGGCGAGCCGCCCAAGGGGCATTTGCTGTGCACCGAAGACGCCCTGGCGCGGCGCTACATCGGCGAGTCTTTCCAAGGCATCTTCGAGTCCATCCCGCTGGACGGCGCCCTCATCATCATCGGCGGCGAGGTGTTCCAGCACTGCTTCATGCGTCCCGCGGACGTCGAGAAAGGCCACACCAACTGCGCCCGCTGCGAGCCCCTGGGCGCCGAGACCGTGGTGGCCAACCTGTGCAACCGCATGGCCGACGCCGCCCGCAAGGCCAATCCCGAGGCCGTCGTCGTGGCCTGGCCCTATTCCGCCAAGCATTTCTGGTCCGTCGACGACGACCAGGTCGCCTTCATCCGGAAACTGAAGCCCGGGACCGCCCTCCTCACGGAAATCGAGAAGGACGAGACCCTGCACAAGCCCGGCGGCGTGGCCAAGGCCATCTGGGACTACAGCATCGACCTCATCGGACCCACGGACCGCGCCCTGCGGCAGATCGCTGCCTGCAAGGAGTCCGGCGCCGCCGTGTACCTCAAGAGCGAGCCGGAACTGGCCTTCGAGGCGCCCGGGGTTCCCTACATCCCCTGCGTGGACCGTTGGT
>CAYVOE010000628.1:0-2773 GCA_964452795.1 uncultured Nitrospiraceae bacterium | reverse complement strand
TCATTCATCATGGCGGCCGCGCAAGCGGCTTGGGGGCTCGCAATGACGGGTGGGGTCATTGCTCGGCTGTTCGTTGAGCGCAGTCCTCGTAGTCCTACGATCGGTGGGAGTCAACATCGGCGGCGCGACGGTCCTGTCGAATGGCTGACCTGATTCGCTGCGTATGTATCCCTTTCAGGGAAAAGACGGTGGGTGTGCTCGTGATCCCAGGGTGGCGCTCGCTGTCGCTCGCTGACCCTGGGCTAACCTATGTATCCCCTTCGGGGAATTTTCCCCGGCGGACGGCGCTCGCGGGACCGGCGGGTCGTGGTCGGGGCGGCGCTGCGGGGGCATCCGCTTCGAGGGAGTTCCGCCTCCGGGGGCGGACTACCGAATCGTCAGACGTAGGGGCGGGAGCGTCGAAGTGTGTTCTCGCTGCGGGCGGAGTCGTCCGCGCTGCAAGGGCGTTCGGTCAGGCGGTGCTGCCGGTGCGGTAGCCGGCGAGGTCGAGGGCCACGAAGCGATAGCCGGCGGACCGGATCTCGCGGACGATGCGGTCGCGCACGCCGTCTTCCAGGAGCCGGGGCAGGTCGCGCAGGTCTATCTCGATGCGGCAGATGTCGCCGTGGTGGCGGGCGCGGAACTGGTAGAACCCGAGGCCGCGCAGGACTTCCTCCGCCTTTTCGACTTTGGCGATGTCTTCGACGGATACGCGCGTACCGGTGGGGAAACGCGAAGCCAGGCAGGCGAAGGAGGCCTTCTCGGCGGTGGGCAGGCCGCGGCGGCGACTGAGGGCGCGGATCTCGACCTTGCTGAGGCCCGCCTCCTGCAGCGGCGCCACGACGGCGTACTCCCGGGCGGCCACGGCGCCCAGCCGCGTGGGGTCGAGGAGGTCGTCGGTGATGGCGCCGTAGGCCAGCACCGCCACGCCGTTCTCGAGGGCGTAGGACCGCATGCGCCGGAACAGTTCGGACTTGCAGAAGTAACAGCGGCGGCCGTCGTTCTTGAGGTAGTTCTCGTCCTGGAACTCGGTGGTCTGGACGAGCTCGAGACGCCAGCCCCGTTCATGGGCCCGTCCGGTGGCCTCGGCCACCTCGGACCGGGGGATGCTGGGTGAATCGGCGAGGACCATGACGGCCCGGTCGCCCAGCACGTCGTGGGCCACGTCGGCCAGGTAGGTCGAGTCCACCCCGCCGGAGTAGGCCACGGCGAGGGTTCCGTAGCCCGCGAGCAGGGCCTTCAGACGCTCCTCCTTCTCGAGCACGTTGGGAATCGTCGTCGTCTCACCCATCTTGAATCGTCCCCACCACGACGTCGCCGTGGATTTGGTCGAGCCGCACGGGCCGGATTGCGTTCTCCAGCTCTTCGGGGGAACGCGCCGCGACGCGGATGTAATTCCCCGTGTACCCGCACCACGCGTCGTCTTCCCGCTGCTCGAAGAGGACGTAGTACACGCTGCCAAGGTGCCTTTAATAAAAGGCGTGGCGCTTCAGTGCGCTGAGGCGGCGGATGCGGGCGCTGCGCCGGTTCTTCTCGGCCGGGTCGACCTTGTCGTCGTAGCGGCAGGCGGCGGTACCGGGCCGTTCGGAGTACTTGAACACGTGGGCGTAGGTGAGGGGGCTGTCTTCGAGGACCGAACAAGTCTCGTTGAAGTCCGCCTCCGTTTCCCCCGGCGTGCCCACCAGGATATCGGTGCCCAGACACAGATCCGGCACGGCGCGATCGGCCCGTTCGATGAATTCGAGGAATTCCTCGCGGGTGTAGCGGCGCTTCATCAGCGACAGCACATGGTTCGAGCCCGACTGGAGCGGAATGTGCAGGTACGGCACCAGGGCGTGGCCCGGGTCGGCCATGCGCTCGAAAAGGGCCTCGGGAATGGTGGTGGGCTCGATGGAGCTGATGCGGATGCGGACCAGGCCGTCCACGGCGTTCAGCCCGTCCACCACCTCGACGATGCCGTGGTCGCCGTGGCGGTAGGTGCCGATGTTGACGCCCGTCAGCACCGCTTCCTTGACGCCGCGCGCCGCCATCCGACGGGCCTCCTCGAGGAGGTTGGCGAAGTCGCGGCTGCGGGCGCGGCCCCGGGCGAAGGGGATGATGCAGAAGCTGCACATGAAGTCGCAGCCGTCCTGGATCTTGAGGTTGGCGCGACGGGTCAGACCGGGAGCGCCCGTGACCTCGATGGAGAAGTCGTCGCGGTCGATGCGGTCGCGCACCACCAGGGGTCGCTCGTTCTTGCCCTCGGCCACGTAGTCGAGGACGTTGAGCTTCTCCTGGTTGCCCACGATGAGGTCGACGCCCTCGATCTCGGAGAGGGCCTTGTGGCCCATCTGAGAGTAGCACCCGATGACGGCCGTGTAGGCCCCGGGATTCTTCCGGATGAAAGAGCGGATGAGCTGGCGCGACTTGGCGTCGGCCTCGGCCGTGACGGTGCAGGTGTTCACGATGCCCAGGTCCGCCGGTTCACCGAAGGGCACGATGTCGTAGCCCGCGGCTTCGAGCCGCTCGACGATCATCGCCGTCTCGGACTGGTTGAGGCGGCAGCCCAGGGTGTGGAGGCTGGCTTTTTTACGGTGTGCGATGGCCATTTTGCGTGGAGTTCTGCGCCTCGTTCCGAAGCCAGTGGGCCAGCAGGCGCACGCCGAACCCGGTGGCGTCGGTCTTCTTGTAATAGGGGATGTGCTTGACGCCCGAAGCCGTGCCGGCGATGTCGAGGTGGGCCCAGGGGGTGTCGCCGACGAACTGACGGAGGAAACACCCGCCCACGATGGCGCTGGCTTCCCGAGGCGGGCCG
>CAYVOE010000627.1:0-2784 GCA_964452795.1 uncultured Nitrospiraceae bacterium | reverse complement strand
ATCGGATGTGTATCGGTCTGAAAATACTCGAAGGACCGGGGCTTCAAAAGGTACTGCTCGGCGTGCTTGCGCTCGAGAAGGTCCTTGTCCTGCAGGTAGACCTGAACGGCCACGTCGGCCGCGGTGGGGTCCGGGTTCCCGTTGAGGGTTATGCCGTTGTTTTCCGCCTCCTGTAAGAGGACGTCCATGGCTTCCGGCGTGGCCATCTCATGCACAAAGTAGAGAGCGTCGAGCAGACCCTTCGGCGTGTCCGTATCCGGGTTCATAAGAACATTGACGAGTTGGTCGTAATCGATGCCGTCGGAGGCGGACGGCGGCGGCAACGTCAATCCTCGGCCGTCGAAGTAGGGCTTGTGAGGGTTCAGCAGAGCCAACAGATGCTCACGCGCGATGGCCTTGAGGCCGTCGGCATGGGCAAAACGCCTGAGATTGTACGTCGCCATTCGTTCGTTCCTCCTTGTGCTTTATAGCCAGGCCGTTCCCGGCGTTTGCGTTTCCGAGCCGGGCCGCCTGACGGCGACGACCTTGCCGATGATGCGCAACCCGTCGTCGGGCCCCACGGGGATCGGTCGATGCTTCCGGTTTTCCGGTCTCAATTCAATTCTCTCGCCGCGGATATAAAGCCGCTTCACCGTGGCCTCGTCCTCCAACAACGCGACTACGATGTCACCGTTCTCCGCCACGGGCTGTTGTCGCACCACCACCAGGTCGCGATCCCGGATTCCGGCGTCCACCATGCTGTCTCCGGTCACTTCCAGGGCGAAGCACCGGCCTGCCCGGGCGATCCCGCCTTCGACCAGCACCTTTCCGACGATGTTCTCCTCGGCCAAGATGGGCTGGCCGGCAGCCACCCGGCCGACGATGGGGACGGCCACAAGATCAGGGATGTCGTCCTCGGGTTCGCGGACAATCGCAATTCCACGAGCCTTCCGGGGTTCGCGCTTCAGATAGCCCTTGCGGACAAGCTGGCTCACCTGGCCGTGGGCGCTGGCGTGCGATATGCCGAGGATGTCCGCGAGTTCCTTCATGGTCGGGGGGAACCCCCGCCGGTTCGTGAAGAGGCGGATCTCCTTCAATGTACGGCGCTGCGGCTCGGTTATTTCCTGAACGGGGCGTCTGCCTCGCGGTCTTTGACTCATGTGTATCCTCAACCATCCAAATGGCTTATTTATGAACGCCAATGGCCGCAGGGCCCGGTCAGGGCAAACTACGGCCACATTACAGGCTGATATTATACGACCTGATAGGCATCAGGTCAATAGAAAAAATGTACATGAATCAGGAGGTTTGGGGATTGCCGGCGGGGATGAAAAGAGAGATCGGTGATCGGACGGGTGGATAGAGAGGCGGCCGGTTGCCCTGAGCGGGGGCGTCAGCTCATCCGCTCGGCGGTCAGCTTCGCCCACATCTTTCGTTGACGCGACCAGTGGGGAACTGCGGCAATGGGACGGACCTCTTTCTCCCGAAGCCGGTCACGCCCCTTGACCGTCCGGGGCAGGAAGAGAATCTCCTCTTGGATGTCCGGGGCCAGGTTGAGCAGGTTCATGATCTGGGTCATGCGTGCGCGCGTCACATAGCCGAGCCTGGCCAAATCGGCATAGTCCCGCACTTCGCCGCGCCGGACCAGTCCGTCGAAGCGGATTGCCAATGCCATCAGCTTCGAGATGCGGGGCAGATTCCCCGGCTCGATGGTTCGGTCTACCTCGTGTGGATGGTTGTCGCTTTTCCTGCGGTTCTTGGGTTTGAAACTGAAGGAGATCTCCAGCCGGCTCAGTCCCGTTCCGTCGGATGCGGTATTTTTCATGCGGACACCTCCCGACTGCGGATGTCGGCCTCGCTGCACAGCGCCTTGACTCCCGCTGAGCGGAAGGTCACGGTCACTCTACCGTCCCGCCCGTCATAACCGACGCGCTCGACGAGGAGTCGGACGATCCGTGATTGTTCTCGGGGGGACAGTGCCTCCCAAACCGGGGCGAAGACCGCCAGCGCCCGGGCCATATCCCCTTCGTCAACGGTTTCTATCTGGAGGGCGATGACCTCTTCGCGTATGGTGGTCATCCGCTGTTCTATGGTTCGAATCTGATCCTGAAGGTCGGCGAGCTGGTCCATGGCCGCCCCTCCGTTCGAGGCGGCGGTGAAGGACTCGCTCACCAGCTTCTGCACTCTGGTGTGCAGCCGTTTGAGTTCACGTTCGTGGCCGCGTTGTTCGGTTTCCAGTTCCACCATGCGCTTGCCGCTCTCTTCCCGAACCTTTGCAGCCGTCGCTGCGATGATTTCCTCATTCCTGCCTATGCCTCGGATGTGCTCGACCACCGCGGTCTCGATCTCGTGCGCGTTGAGCGACTTGGTCGGACAGGACGCCCAGCCTCGTTGTTGCGCGTTCAGGCAGACGTAGTAGCGATACCGTTTGCCGTTGTCCTTGGCCGTGTATGTATGCAGCATCCCCGTGCCGCAGGGAGCGCAGTAGAGAAGCCCCTTCAGGAGGGCTCCGTACTTGTTACGCACCTCCTTGCCGCCGGTGCTGCCGTTTCGCCGTAACGCATCCTGCACCCGCTGCCAAAGATCGACGTCGACAATTCCGTCGTGTTCGCCGTTGTATATGGTTCCCTTGTAATCGACCTTGCCGGTGTAAATCACGTTGGTCAGAAGCCGGAAGAGGCTGTTCTTGGTGAAAGGCTTTCCGCCGCGCTCCTGACCCTTCTTGGTGGTCCACTGCTTGTTTTTCCAGCCGCGTCGTTCGATTTCCTGAACGACAGGGATCAAGGCTTTGTGCTCCAGGTAGAG
>CAYVOE010000626.1:0-2789 GCA_964452795.1 uncultured Nitrospiraceae bacterium | reverse complement strand
ATACGACGAACACCCGCCTTTCGTAAGCACTTGCACAGAGGGCCGCTCCTCGCAATGACGGGTAGGGATAGGGCTCACGACCCCGTTGAGCGCAGTCCTCGCAGTCCTACGACCCCCAGGCCACCTTATATGAACCCGTTTCAGCGCTGTCCTTGTTGTCTTACGGTGTGGGGGCCGTCACACACGGACGCTTTGGGCGCGGTCCTTGTAGTCCTGTGAGGGATGCGGGTCAGGGAGCGGGGGCGGCTTCGATGCGGTGGCTTTCGATCTGAAGGCCGTCGGCGTCGGAGCGGAGGATCATCCGGAGGACGCGGGAGGGGTCGAGGGGGTAGGATGCGGAGACCTTGTCGGGGGCGCCGTCGCGGTCTTCGTCGGTCTCGGTGAGGGTGATGCCGTCGCCGCCGTCGTAGACCCAGGCGTCGATGCGGTCGTCGTTGTTCCAGTCGCCTTCGAGCAGGAGGGTGGCGTCCGACCGTGCGGCGTGGAGGGCGCGGATGCGGTCGACGGCCGTGTTCAAGTCTTCCTCGGTGAAGTCGGCGGCGAGGAGCTCGGCCCTTCGCGCCTGCCAGGGTTCGAGGCTGCGGGCCCGCTCTTCGCGAGAGGCCCAGGGGTCGAAGGGGTGGTCGGCGGCGCCGAGGGCCTGGAGCGTTTCCCACGCACCGATGCGGGCACCCAGGTAGTCGCTCGACAGGGCGCGGATGAGGGCGGGCACAGCGGCGCGGCCCTGCTCGACGAGGGCGTTGCGGGCGGCCTCGCGCACCGCGGGGTCGGGGTCGGCGAGGGCGGCGACCCGGTCGTCGCCGTAGTCGGCGGCGGGGATGGAGGCGGCTTCGGCGGGCCCGGGATCGACGGCGGGCGCAGGGGTGGCGCCCGTCTCGATGCGCACGTTCGGCCGGACCTCGCGCAGGAACGCGGCCAGGCCGTCGGCGTCGAGGAAGCCCACGCGGTCGCCGACGATTTCGCCGAAGGTGTTGATGACGAGCATGCGGGGCACGGACCCGATGCGGAATTCGAAGGCCGTCCGCGGCTCGGCCTCGACGTCGACCTTCACGCATACGTAACCCCGGAGCAGCCGCACCACGGACGGGTCGGTCAGCGAATCGCGTTCGAGGGCGCGGCACCACACGCAGCCCGGCGCGGTGAAGAGGACGAAGAGGGGCGCATCCCGCTCTTGGGCGGCGTCGCGGGCGTCGTGATAGTTCGAGTGGTCGAAGAGCGCATCGTCGGCGCCGGCCGCGATCGCCGTGCAAGCCAAGGAAGCTACGAGAAAACCGAGGGCCATCCTATCCCGTGTCATGTCGGATCTTCTCCCAGTAGGACGCGAGGTCGAAGGCGGGGCTGTTGGCCGCGTCATGACAGACCGTGCACTCGGTGTTCTTCAACCGGACCTGTTTGACGGGCACGGCTTGCCCCGCGGCCTGCCGCGCATGAAAGAGGCCCCGGCCGTGGCAGGCCTCGCAGGTCACGTCTTTGACGTGGGGCGTGAGAGCGGGGCCGACGAAACCGTCCGTGGCGCCGTATCCCACCGTATGGCAGTGCAGGCATTCGGGGTCGCTCTGACCGCTGCGGGAGGCGAGGGTGGCATAGGCGTGGGCATGGGCCGAGTTCGCCCACACGTCGTAGGCCCGGGGGTGGCAGTCGCGGCAGGCCTCCGCGCCGATGTAGGTGTCGGCCTGATTACTCCGCGTCGAGGCGCCGATGGCGGTGAGGCCCTCTTCGTCGTCGTGAACGGGCGGCGGCCCGTCGCCCGCCAGGTCGGACAGGGCCTTTTTGTAGGCGTCGAGCACGCGGGTAATGGCGGAGTCGGGCGCCACTTCCTGCGTGAGCACGACGATGTCGTGGCCGACCGGCTTGGCGCCGTCGGGTCCGAGGACGAGGTCGAGCCGGCCCACGCCCTTGCCCTTGTCGGTGATGTAGGCGACGAGGGAGCGGTTGAACCGCCGGGGCGTGCCCGAGGGCTGGAGCACGTCGCCGCCGACGATGACGTCGACCTCGTAGAACCGCTCGGCGAGGGCCTTCATGCGCTCCTCGTCGGCGAAGGCCAGAAGCACGATGAAGGGGGCTTCGGCCTGCAGCTCCGGCAGGTAGCGGGCGAGGGCCTCTTCCGGCGGCGCGATGCGCAGGCCCTTGCCGAGGCGATCCGGCGGGAGGGTGTCGTCGACCACGCCGACGATCCCGACGCGGTGCCCGCCCGGCAGGTCCGCGACGCGGTAAGGCGGGAGTAGGGGTCGGCCCGATTCGTCGAGCAGGTTGGCCGAGATGAGGCGGTCGAAACGCCGGGCCTCTTCGCGCAGGTCGTCGGCGTTCAGCGTGGCTTCGCGGTGGCCGGCGTTGACGGCGTCGTAGCCCATGAGCCGGTAGGCTTCGAGGATGTAGCGCATCTCGACCCGTTCCCAATCCCGGCCGCCGGAGGTAACGTTGCCGGCGTCCACCAGGAGGCGCGGCGCCGCGGCGGGCTGGGCGTCGAGGTAGGCCTTGCGGCGCGCCACGCCTCCCGCGATGCCCTCGGCGCACGAGCAGGGCTCGATGTGTCCCCGCGTATCGCAGGTGTAGTAAAGGGTGATGCGTTCGGGCGCGCGGGCGGAGGCGCGTTCCACGGGACCCGAAGCGCGCCGCCATCCGTAGCCGAGGCCCGCCAGGGCCAGCGCCGCCAATACCGCCAGCGTCGCCGCGATGAGCACGGTCGTGTTTCGTTTGGAAGACACGCGGTCGCCTTTCCGTTTCCGTTCAGTGTCTGCGATCTCAGTGGGTAAGGGCGTAGGTGATGATGTTTACGTTGACCTCCTGGC
>CAYVOE010000625.1:1139-2791 GCA_964452795.1 uncultured Nitrospiraceae bacterium | reverse complement strand
GACGCGGCAATCTCACATGAGCCTTTGACCAAGATGCGAAGTCCTACCATAGGTAAAGATTGCCGCGTCGCTCTGTCTGGGCGCCCACAGACGGCGTGGACAGAATCGACGTAAACCCGCCGTTCATAAGCACTTCCACAGGGAGCCGCTCCTCGCAATGACGGGTGGAGGCACCCTCACATCGCCGTCCAACGCAGTCCTCGTAGTGCTGCGACGGGTGAGGCTACCCACATGAACCCATCGGGCACAGACCTCGCAGTCCTGTGGCCGGTAGGGGCACCCTCACATCCCCGTCCAGCGCACCCCTCCGAGTCCCGCGGGGGGTGCGACCCGACCTCGGTGGCCGGACGATCCCGGTCCCGTGCGTCGCGATGCGTCCTCGCAGCAGGCGCCTATTCCAACAGCCGGTCCATCCGTGCCTGCCAGTCCCGCAGGAAGGCCGCCCGCCAGCGGTTGACCGTCTTCGCGCCGGGATACTTCCCCTCCTTCAGCTCGGGGTCCGGGATGTCGGTCCAGTACCGGGGACCGTGGTCGGTGGCTCGGAACTGTCCGCCCCAGTGCTCGCCCGTCGGGTCCTCCGGGTCGCCCGCCAGCAGGTAGAGCACCGAGGGCGTGTCACCCATCTTGAGGCGGGCCATCTTTTCCACCAGCAGGTCGCCCAGGGCGCCGTGGCCCTTTACATGGGCCTCCAGGAACGACTCGTTCCCCAGGTCGCCTTCCTGATCCCCCCCGACGTACATGCCCCGGAAGGTCGAGTCGCACTCGATCAACCACAGGTCCGGATGCTCGTTGTAGACGTAATTGCGCGCGTGCCGGTCCTGGGAGGTGTTCCACGAACCGATGAAATAGACCCGCAGCTTATTCTTGATCTCCGGGGCGTCGTGGAGCGCCTGGGCCACGTCGGTGATCGAGCCCCATACGAGCACGTACAGGGGCCGGGGATCGTCCGCCTGCGCCCGTTCGACGATCCAACGGGACCCTTCCGTGGGCTCGCTGTGGCCGGCTTCCGGCGCGGGTTCCAGGGCTCCCTGCTTCACGACCGCCCGCAGCGCATCCGGCGCGGGATAGCTCGGAGCGCTCCGGACGAGCCGGGGATAGTCCGCCTCGTAGGCATCGATGACCTCGTGGATGTGGGCGGCCCGCCCCTGGAGGGGAGGCGACGACACGAGGCCCTCGATGTCCAGCACATCCGCGTACATCAGCAGGTGAACCATGGATTGGAAATCGTCGGGATCGGATCCCCCGATGTCGGTGGACGCGATGACGCGGTAGCGTTCCCCCGAAAGGGCGCCGCCCGGCGGCGCGATGGCCCCGCCTTCCGGCCCGCCTCCCGCCGCATCCTGGAAACCCCACGCGGACGGCGGGACCGTCGCCAGCCATCCCATCAGCAATGCCGCGATCCATCCTCTGTTCATGTTCCCTCCTCTCTATGGCGCCGGGGCCGGTAAAGCAAGGCGAATCCAAGACTTAGAATGGCCGATAGCGTGAGCCCGGCGTTGCTCGACGCCGCGATGTACGCGGTCCAGGAGCCGTTTTTCCGCAGGGCCCGCTCGATGGAGGGGTACGAACCCACGGCCCATACGAGCAGCGCCACGGCCAGGCCGAGGTAGAGCAACGCCCACACCCGGCGATACACCCGCCGCCGATCCATG
>CAYVOE010000625.1:0-1129 GCA_964452795.1 uncultured Nitrospiraceae bacterium | reverse complement strand
GCGCCCACCACCAGGACGGTCCCCGGAAGAAGCGGGTTGTGGATGTCGCCGAGCCCGATGCCAACAGCGCTCAAGGCCATCAAAGCCCAGGACCCGGCCAAGGTCGACACGGCCCACAGCCCGTACTCGTCGCCCGGATGGTAGTACCCCACCAGCGCCCCGGGACACCACAGCGCCGGCAGCAGCCATACGTAGAGCCGCTGCCGGCGTCTGCGAGTCTCCATGCTCGTCCTCTTAAGACCGACCGAATCCGATCAGGCCGTGGCCTTCTCCGCGAGTTCACCGAAGCGGTGCACCACGGCCAGCGCGGGATCGAGGGGCACGTCCACGTGGGTCGTGCCCGGCGGCGACGAGATCACCGGCGTGGGCCGTACCGTCTTGCCGGCGAACTGGGGCAGCCACTGCCGCTCCGCCTCCAGCATCTCGGCCACCATGTCCCGCGTCTGCTTCAGCGTCAGGCAGGCCGAGGTGAGGGGGTCCATGGCGCACGCCGCCACCGCCAGCTCCGGATCGCCCTTCAGCGCCGCCTCCACCGCCAGGCCCTGGACCGTCACGTTGCTCTGGTTCAGCGCGGCCAACTGGGGCGGCAGCGCCCCCACCACCGTCGGATGGATGCCCAGGCCGTCGACGAAGCAGGGCACCTCGACGCAGCAGCCGTTGGGCAGATTGGTGATGTAGCCGTCGTTTCGCACGTTGCCCTGAAGCTTGAAGGTCCCGCGGGTTTCGAGGGCTTCCAGGATGTACGAGCAGTACTCGACGCTGCGGTGCGACAGGTCGGTGGGCTCGTCGGCCAGCATGTCCTCGTTCTCGAGTCGGCCCGAGATCAGCCGACACCACTTGTAGTAGGCCCCGCTCTCCCCGCCGAAGGACGGCTCGTCGCAGTACAGCTCGAGGGCCTCGCGGTTCTTGCGGAACCACGGGATGTACTCCGACAGGTGTCCCGTGCTTTCCGTCATGAAATAGCCGAAGTGGCGCATCACCTCGATCCGCACCTTCTCGTTGATGTAATACTCCGGCTTCTCGCAGTTTTCCTTGAACAGCGGGTACAGGTCCGTGCCTTTGTGCTCGATCCGGAGGAACCAGCCCATGTGGTTGATCCCCGCCACCAGGGCGTCGATCTCCTCCTTGG
>CAYVOE010000624.1:0-2794 GCA_964452795.1 uncultured Nitrospiraceae bacterium | reverse complement strand
CTGTCGCCCGAGCAGAAGGACGCCCTGCGCCGCGCCCTCGACGCCAAGGTGATGGTGATCACCGGCGGACCGGGCACGGGCAAGACCACCCTCATCAACAGCCTCCTGGCGATCTTCCGGGCCAAGGGGCTCTTCGTCCGGCTGGCCGCGCCCACGGGCCGGGCCGCCAAACGCATGGAGGAGGCCACGGATCACGAAGCCGCCACGGTCCACCGCCTCCTCGAGTTCAGCCCCAAGGACGGCGGATTCCTGCGCAACCAGGACAACCCCCTCGAGGGCGACGTGGTGGTCATCGACGAGACGTCCATGATGGACATCCACCTGTTCCGCCACCTCCTCGACGCGGTCCCACCCATGGCGCGCTTGTTCCTGGTGGGCGACGTGGACCAGTTGCCGTCGGTGGGGCCGGGCAACGTGCTGCTCGACGTCATCGCCAGCGAAGCGGTGCCCGTGGCCTGGCTCAAGACCGTGTTTCGGCAGGCGGCGGAAAGCGGCATCGTCGCCAACGCCCACCGCATCAACCGGGGCCTCTATCCGGAGTTCAACACGCGCGACTTCTTCCTTGTGGAACGGACGGACCCGGCCCAGGCATTGGAGACGGTCGTCGAGGTCGTCTCAAACCGCCTGCCCCGGCGCTTCGGCCTCGATCCCGTGCGCGACATCCAGGTCCTGGCGCCCATGCACCGGGGCGACGCGGGCGTCACACGCCTCAACGAGGCCCTCCAGGCCGCACTCAACCCGTCCGGAACGCCCCTGCCCCGCCGTTCGTTCCGCGTGGGCGACAAGGTGATGCAGCTCCACAACAATTACGAGCTCGACGTCTACAACGGAGACCTGGGCCTGGTGGCGCGGATCGACGAGGAGGCTCGAAACGTCGAAGTCGATTTCGACGGCCGCACGGTCCTCTACGGCTTCGACGACCTCGACGACCTCGCGCCGGCCTATGCGGCCACGATCCACAAGTCTCAGGGAAGCGAATACCCGGCCGTGGTGATACCGGTCCTGTCGCAACATTTCCTGTTGCTTCAGCGGAACGTGCTCTACACCGCCGTCACGCGGGCACGTCGGTATTGCGTGGTCGTGGGCGACCCCAAGTCCATCGCCTACGCGATTCACAACGACCGCATCGCCCGCCGCCACACCCGCCTGGCGGAACGCCTGCGCGCGGCGGAATCGTCCGGCGGGTAAACGAGCCGGATTGCGCGCGCGCTTCGGTCGCTACGGGCATGGTTATCCGTAATTCACAACAGCCCTTTACCCGATTCCCCTTACCCGTCGTGGGTGCGGGCGCCCCGGTGGTAGCGCCATTCGGCCGTCGCCACGGGCAGGAGCAACACCGCGCCCAGGACCAGGGCGAGGCCCCCCAGGACGGCGTGGGCCGGGTGGGTCAGACCGTCGAGGGCCACCAGCGCGATGGACACCAGGGCAAACAGGATCCCCGTCAGCATCAGGACGGTCCCGGCGCAGCGCCAGAGGGTCCAGTTGGTGGGCAATTTCCGGTCGATGAAGGCGTAGAGGCTGCAGGCGGCGCCCCCCGCCAGGAGCAGGAAGGACAGTACCAGGATGAGCAACGGCCCAATGCCCAGGGGCACGCCCGACCGCGACATGCTCCAGAAGATCATGCCGATCAGGGTCAGCAGCATGGCCGACAGCTTGTGGATCCGCCGATTCGACAGACCCACCCGCTGGAAAGCCCCCGTGGACACGCGCCGGGCCAGGAACCGCTGAAACACGCTTTCGATGTGCCCCAGGGCCAGCGCCATAAGCAGGCACAACACGCACCACGAGTGGAACACGCCGGGATCGCGGGCCGGCGGCGCCACCACGAACCCCGTCCAGAAGGAGAAATGAAGCCCCAGGACGGCCAGGTGCCAGGCCGCGACCGCGAAGCGCCAGCGGAGCACGGCCGCCACGCCGTCGTTGAGGATCGACAGGACCAGCACGGGGGGCAGGGCCAGGAACGCCGCCGCCACGAAGGGGTGCTCCACGGGCGAGAAGACGCCGGCGGCGAATGCCGCAAGCACGTGGATCGCCGAGGCCGCGATGCCCTCGACCAGGAGCACGACCCGAACGCGACGAAGCTGCCGCCCAACGGTGGGTGCCGCGGGAAGGGCGAGTTTATGGGTGGCCCGCATGGGGAACCTCGACGGTTGTGTGCCTGAAGGAATCGTACCACGAGCCGGCACCGGACCGAAACGGCGCAGCGGTTTCGTTCCCTCGTCGAGGCGGGGTCAGGACAGGGCGGGCGCGGAGACGTGCGACTCGATGACGCCCGCGGCGAGGACGTGGTCGTCGTCATCGTACAGGACGCACCACTGACCCGGGGTCACCCCGCGCTGGGGTTCCGTAAAGGTCACGTGGAGGCGGCCGTCTTCCGCCCGGGCCGTCACAGGCACGGGCCGATGGCGGTATCGCAACTGGGCCCGGCAGTCGAAAGGCTCGGCTTGCGGGGCCCGTCCGCCCCAGACCAATTCGCCCGCGACGAGGGCGGTGCTGTAAGTCTCTTCTTCGTGTCCGACGATGACGGCGTTGCGCTCGGGGTCGATCCGCACCACGAAGAGCGGGCGCGGCGCGGCGATGCCAAGCCCCTTGCGCTGTCCCACGGTGTAGTAGGGCAGCCCCGCATGCTGGCCCAGCAGTTCACCCGACGTCGAATACACGGGTCCCGGCCGGGGCGCGCCTACGCGCGAGGCCAGGAAATGGCGGTAGTTGTCGTCGGGAACGAAGCAGATCTCCTGGCTCTCGGGCTTGAAAGCCGTGACGAGTCCGAGCTCCCGGGCCTTCGCGCGCGTCT
>CAYVOE010000623.1:0-2824 GCA_964452795.1 uncultured Nitrospiraceae bacterium | reverse complement strand
GAATTTTCACAAGACCGCCGGCCACACCAGAACGGTCACTTCGTATGCCGGCCTGGATCGCTGCGTATGTATCCCTTTCGGGAAAAAGACGGTGGTGACGTAGACACCCAGGGTGGCGCTCGCTTCGCTCGCGGACCCTGGACTACCTTCATGGATCCCCTTCGGGGAATTTCCCGCTGAACAGATGACAATCCCGAGAGGGTTGCGGTTAATTGTTGGTCGGAATCGCTGCGTACATGCCGCTTCGGAGAAAACAGACGCGGCCGGACGGCGGCTGCGGTGTGGTCGCAGCGTTCGTCCGGCCGAGGCGATGCGTATGTACCCCCTTCCGGGGATTTCCCCCGGGGAGGAAATGCTGTCCCGATGCCGGGTCAGGCGGGGGCGGCGACGCGATCGGCGGCGAGGTTGCGCACGGCTTCCTCGCGGGCGTTCCAGGTGGCCACGGTGGTCGCCACGAGCCGGTCGAGGGTCTCGGGGTCGGGTCGGCCGTACATGGCGGGATAGGGGTCTCCACCGGGTCCCAGGGGTTCGGGGGTGGCGAAGCAGTCCTCGTTGTTGTACCCGATGGCATAGAGGGCCATGAGAAGGGTGTCGATGTCGAGGCTGCCGTCGCCGAGGGCGCATCGGTTGCTGTCGGCGAGGTGGAGGTTGGTGAGGCGGTCGCCGTGACGGTGCACGGTCTCGGCAATGTGGCTCTCTTCGACCTGCATGTGGTAGACATCGCCGTTGATGTGGCGGATGCCGGGACTGCCGACGGCTTCGATGTAGCGCACCGCCTCGTCGAAGGTGTGGACGATGCTGGTCTCGGCGGACCGGATGGGCTCGACGGCGCCGCGGATGCCGGACTGCTCGAAGGCCGGGGCCACGATTCGCAGCGTCTCGACGGACCGATCGAACTCGGAGTCGTCGATGCGCTGGGGACGGCCCACGGCGGCCGGGACGACCAGGAAATAGCGGGCGCCCACCTCGGCGCCGAAATCGAGGTTGCGCCGGATGTAGTCGATGGCGTTCTGCCGCACCCGGGGACTGTTCGAGGCGAGTTCGCACTCGGCCGAGAACATGCCGCAGATGCCGCTGCAGGCCACGCCGTGGTCGCTCAGGATGCGGCGCGTCTCCGCCGGCTTGTATCCGAGGTCGGGACCGTAGAGGTTCCCGTGAAGCTCGATGTAGGGCACGCCGTGTCGGGCGAGGCGTTTGACCGACTCGACGAGGCTCTCCATGCCGAAGCCCCAGTTGGACCAGGACAGGTTGATGCGCCGCTCGAAACGCTCGGGGTGTTGGGCCTTCAGCGCGAGGTAGGCCTTCCGGATGTCCGCATTCTTCCGCTCGAAATTCTGCACCGTTCGATCCTCTCGTTTCTCGGCGGATCGCCCCGCCGCTTCCGTACAATCTACCGGAAAGGGGGGCTCGAAGCCTCCATCATTTCCCCAAAAACCCGCACAAAATCACCCGGAACCGACCAGCCGTTCGGCGGGGCGTTCCACGCGCCGGGGTCCGCGCCCTTCCCGGTAGTCGCGGGGGCTGATCCCGGAGGCGCGGCGGAACTGGCGGGCGAAGTAGTTGCTGTCGGAGAAACCAACCTCGTGGGCGGCTTCGGTGATGGTGCAGCGGCGGGTCCGGAGAAGCTCGCAGGCCTTTGAGAGCCGGTGCTGGATGAGGTAGTGGATGGGGGACGATCCGTAGCACCGGGAGAAGGCGCGCAGGAGCGAATTTTTCGACATGTAGGCCACTTGAGCGAGGTCGTCGAGCGTGATGGGCTCGCGGTAGTTCTCCTCGATGTGGTTGCGGACCCGGAAGAGGTTGAGGAGCTCGCGGGAGGCGGGCGTCTCCTGCTCGGTGTACTGGCGGGAGAGGTAGCCGGCGAGAAGGCCGAGGTGGCAGGCGATCATGGCCTGGACCCCGGGGGCCCGACGGATGTACTCCTCTTCGATGCGGGCGATGAGCTGGTATGCGTAATGCAGCTTCTCCTCGGAGAGGTGGAGCTTGCTTTTGAACTCGTGGACGTGGCGGTAGAGGGGTTCGAGGTGGAACAGGGCGTGGTATCCGGGAAGATCGCACAAATCCCAGTTCGATTTCAGGAAGGCCTCGGGATCGAACACCACGTTGCAGATGGCCATGCCCTCGATGTCGCTGTAGCCGTGGACGTCGCCCGGGCGCACCACGAAGACGTCGCCCGCCACCACGGGGTAGCGCTGATTGTCGATGACATGCATGCCCCGGCCGTGACACACCACCACGAGCTCGGCGAAATCGTGCGTGTGGACCGGACACTCCCGCTCGGGGAATACGCTGTACTGAATATGGAAGCGAAAGTCGGGATACCGACACCGCTCGCCGTATGACAGTCGCGGAATCATGGTTCCATGATGCGGGTCCGGTAGCACTTTGTCAATTCGCGAAAAGGCGTCGCCGTTCCCCGGCACTTCCCTCCCCGCGCCCCGAATCTCGGGCAACGTCGCTCGAGCCGCCGCTGCGGGTCGGGTTCCACGGGGCCGGGACCCTGGTTCATCTTGGTGATTTTGTGCGGGTTTTTGGTGAGATTTTGGAGGAAGAAGTGCCGCCCGTGGGGTAGGATGGTAACTGCGCCGGCGAGTATGCCGGGAGGTGGTCCTCGGCATGTTGGACCGGCGGCGCACCGGTGGTGAAGGCCGGCGCGGACGTGCCCGCGACGGTACAGAGGCAAGCAGTCTGGACTCGTAACAAGATCGGGAGGACCCAACCGTGAGCAGAAAGCAAGGCTTTACCTTGATCGAGCTGCTGGTGGTGATCGCCATCATCGGCATCCTGGCGGCGATTCTGCTGCCGGCCCTGGCTCGGGCGCGGG
>CAYVOE010000622.1:0-2829 GCA_964452795.1 uncultured Nitrospiraceae bacterium | reverse complement strand
ATCCAGCACACGGCACCCCTCAATCCCGGCAATTCCGGCGGACCCCTCGTAGATTCGCGCGGACGCGTCGTGGGTATCAACACGGCCATCATCGCCATGGCCCAGGGCATCGGTTTCGCCGTGCCGGCGAACACGGCGCGGTGGGTATTGTCGGAACTGCTCACCCACGGTCGGGTCCGGCGGGGCTATCTGGGCATCATCGGCCAGGAGCGGGTCGTGGGCCGGCGCACGGCGCGGTACCATCAACTCCCGTCTGAGAAGGTGCTCGAGGTCGTCTCCGTCGAGGAAAGCGGTCCGGCGGCGACGGCGGGCGTCCGACCCGGCGATTTTCTGACGGCGGTGGACGGCAAGCCCGTCACCGGCATCGACGACCTCCACCGCGCCCTGGCGGACGCGGGCGTCGACAAGGAAATCGCCGTCGAAGTGGTGCGCCGCACCGAGAAGCTCGAATTTCGCCTCACCCCGCGGGAGTACGCCCCGCGCCGCACCGCCTGAGTCCTTACGAACCCACCCGCTCCTCGAGTTCACGGAATTGGACGGTGCAGTTGCGGCCGCAGCGCTTGGCGGTGTAGAGGGCCCGGTCGGCGGCGGCGACCATTTGGGCCGGCGTCTGGACGTCGGTGCTCAGCGACGCCACGCCGAGGCTCACCGTGATGGGGATCTCGAGGTTCTTGCCGTCGGGCGTCTCGTGGGTGAAGGGGTGGTCGGCGGTGAGCCGCCGCAGGCGCTCGGCCATGGAGGCGGCTTCGGGCTCCGTGAGCTCGGGGGCGATGATGGCGAATTCCTCGCCGCCGTATCGGGCCAGCCGGTCGACCACGCGCACGTTGCGCGCCAGGAGCGAGGCGAGCCATTTGAGGGCGGCGTCGCCCACGGGATGGCCGTAGGTGTCGTTGACGGCCTTGAAGTGGTCGATGTCGATCATGATGAGGGAGAGGTCCGTGCCGTAGCGGTGGTGGCGATTGACCTCTTCGTCGAGCATGCGGTCGAGGGCGCGGCGGTTGTGCACGCCGGTGAGCTCGTCGTGGGTGGCCAGCTCCCGGTAGGTCTGACGGCTCCGCTCGGCGTCCAGCTCCGCCTGTTTGCGCTGGGTGATGTCTTCCTGCTCGACCACGGCCCAACTGCGGGGGCCGTCGTCGAACCGGGTCACCCGCACCGAGTACCACCGCCTGCCCGAAGGGGCGTCCCAGTTGTATTCGAGGGCAAACAAGTTCCGGTTGCGGGCCAGGACGTGGCGGATGCCTTCGGCGAGGTCGGGGGCCTCTTCGGCGCAGTCCTCGGACCGGATGCGGCAGACGGACAGGAAGGGGGTGTCGACGCCGCAGCAGCTCAGGGGTCCGTCGGGGATCTCGGCGAGTTTGCGCCACGCCGCGTTGACGGTCCGGATGGCGCCGGTATCGTCGAGGACGGCGGTCGGGGCCGTGAGCGCATCCAGGATGGACTGATTGAACCACTGGGCGCGGCGGTTGCGCTCCTGGAGGCTTTTCCAGAAGAGACAGAGCGCCGCGGCGGCGGCGATGGCGGCCACCGCGAGGGTGCGGTCGAGCACCACGCCCATGGTGGCGGGCACCCAGCCGACGGCCAGCGGGAACAGGGCGCCGCAGACCCCGAGGACGGCGGCCATCACCGTCGTGGTGCGGCGCGGCGTGTACAGGGTCAGGACCACCAGGGCGACGTAGGCGATGCCGCTGGTCACGTTGAGGGGAAGCAGGACGAGGTCGAGGGCGAGGCCGGCCGCGGCCAGCGCCGCCGCCACCGTCGTCGCCGCCAGCAGCCGATGGTTCCGGTGTTGCCTTTGCTTCATCGCGTTCGTGAAATCCCCCGCTCCCCGGGTCGATAAACACACCTCAGGCCTGGAGCCTTATGCGTTACATCGGCCGAACGCCGCTCGGTCTTCACTCCGGCGCCGCGCGGCGTTGAACTCCGGCTCCGTCCATGCCATGCTGAAGCCCGGGGAGACGGGTGGACGGCCGCAAATCGGCTCGATCCAGGCCCCGGTACGGATGGGTTATGCGATACAAGGATGAAATCCCATGAAGTCGTGGCGTTTCCATGAGTTCGGCGACATTCGGAACCTCAAGCCGGAAGAAGTGCCCCGGCCCGAACCGGGCCCGAACGAGGCCCTGGTGAAGATCGAGTACGCCGCCCTCAATCCTGCCGACGCCTACCTGGTGAAAGGGCAGTATCCCCGGGCGGGGAAGCCGCCTTTCGCGGTGGGGCGCGACGGCTGCGGCACGGTCGTCGCGGCGCCGCTCAGCACGCAGATTACGGAAGGCGAGCAGGTGGTGGTCCTGCGGAGCGACATCGGGGTGCGGCGCGACGGCACCCTGGCGGAATACGTGTCGGTGCCCATCGATTCGCTGGCGCCCCTGCCCCACGACTGGTCGCCCCAGGAAGGGGCCGCGGCGCCCCTGGTCTTCCTGACGGCGTGGCAGGCCCTGGTGGACGTGGGCGGCATCAGCGAGGGGCGCACCGTCCTGATCACGGGGGCCTCGGGCGGCGTGGGGACGGCGGCGGTGCTGCTGGCGAAGAGCTTCGGCTGTCGGGTGGTGGCGCTGTCGCGCAGCGAGGAGAAGCGGAAGGCCCTCGAGGAGCTGGGCGCCGACCTCACCCTCGATTCGGAAGACCCCGATCTCGTGGATCGGGCGAAGGACGCCCTCGGCGACGGCCGCGCCGACATCGCCGTCGACAACCTGGGAGGCCGCTTCGTACAGGTGTGCGTCGACCTCGCGGGAGAAGAGGGCCGCGTCGCCGTGGTGGGGCTCCTGGCGGGCCTGACCGCGGAATTCTCGGTGCCCAGCCTGCTGTTCAAGCGGGTTCGCATCGAAGGGG
>CAYVOE010000621.1:0-2831 GCA_964452795.1 uncultured Nitrospiraceae bacterium | reverse complement strand
AAAAACGAGAAGGTGTTCTACAGGCAGGAGGGAAGGTTTGTGAAGAAACAGGAGCTCAGGGTATTGAGGAAAGATTAGCGCCGGCCCCATGCCGTGGCGAGCCCCCGAGCGGCGTGGCCCGAAGTGAAGGACGAAAACCGGTGGCAGGCGGATTCAGCCGCGCCGAGGCCCAACGTGCGGGAATCATCCGAAGGGGATATTCATCCAGCGCGTCGGCCCCGCCGGCAACTCGTCCTATCTGGATCCACCGTCCGCCCGCGGAAAATTCCCCGAAGGGGATGCATAAGTTAGCCCAGGGTCAGCGAGCGTAGCGAGCGCCACCCTGGGTTACCGACACATTACCCCCGTCTTTTCCCCGAAGGGGATACATACGAACACATTCGAGCCAACCGTTCGACGCGACCGTTCAGGGATCGACATCCGCCCCCGCTCGTCGTAGGACGACGAGGACTGCGCTGGACGGGGTGGTGAGCCTGCCCCTACCCGTCATTGCGAGGAGCAAACCCCTTGCGCTGGACCTCGCTTGGGTGCCTGACTACACGTGTACCCTGACCTTCCCGGGTCGCCCCTACATAAGCGACGCGGCAATCTCACATGAGCCAGCCGCCTTCGTGTGCGAAGTCATGGTCCGACCACACCCCGTCATTGCGAGGAGCGGCCCTCCGTGAAAGTCCCTGCGGGAGGAGGGTATACGTCGGTTCCGCCCGCACGGTCTGTGGGCGCCCAAGCAGAGCGACGCGGCAATCTTTACCTATGGGATGACTCTGACTTCGCGGACAGGATCATTGGCTCACGTGAGATTGCCGCGTCGCTCCTGCCTGGGTACATATCGAAGGCATGCGTGCGACCACAGGCCGCTCCTCCGTTCACCTGTACCTCCACAGGATCCCGCTCCTCGCAATGACGGGTAGGAGTCACCTCACGGCCCCGTCCAGCGCAGTACTCGTGGGCTTACGGCGGGTGGGGCTGAAGCCGATGGCGGGACCGTCTCGGCCAAGGTCACTTGACCTTTTCACTTGGGCGGGACGCCCAAGCGACACCCGGAACCCTTCTTTCTCTCCTGGGCGGGACGTGATATCCTCCACCGCGTCTGGAAGGTTCGGGAGGTGGAGGAGCATTTCGCCGTGAAGGCTTGCGTGTTACACGAGGTGGGGCGGCTCTCGTTCGAAGACGTGGCGGACCCGGCGCCCGCGCCGGGAGAAGTGCTGCTGCGGGTCGGGGCCTGCGGAGTCTGCGGCTCCGACATCCCCCGGGTATTTCAGAAAGGCACGTACCGGTTTCCCCTGATTCCGGGCCACGAACTGGCGGGAATCGTCGTGGCGGCGGGGTCCGGCGTCGACCCGTCCTGGGTGGGGCGCACGGCCGCCGTGTTCCCGTTGATCCCCTGCCGGTCGTGTCCGCCCTGCACGGTAGGGGCCTACGCCCAATGCGAGCGCTACGACTACCTCGGGTCGCGGCGGGACGGCGGGTTCGCCGAATACGTGTGCGCACCGGAGTGGAACCTGGTTCCGATTCCGGAAGGCGTGTCGCTCGAGGCGGCGGCCATGGTGGAGCCCGCGGCGGTGGCGTCTCACGCCCTGCGCCAGGCGGGGGTGGACATCGGCGACACGGTGGCGGTGTACGGCGCGGGGCCCATCGGGCTGCTGGTGGGCATGTGGGCCCGGGCCTGGGGCGCGGAAAAGGTCTTGCTGGTGGACATCGACCCGGCCAAGTGCGACTTCGCCCGCAGCCTGGGGTTCGAGCACACCTGCAACGGCCGCAACCCGGACGCCCCCGCATGGGTGAAGGACGCGACAGAGGGCCGCGGCGCCGACGTGGTGATCGAGGCCACGGGTGCGTCGCCGGCCTTCGAGCAGTGCATGCATTCGGCCCGCACCTTCGGCCGCGTGGTGCTCCTGGGCAATCCCGCCGGCGAGATGCGCCTGTCCCAGGACGGCTACTGGGCGATCCTCCGAAAGGAGTTGCAGGTCCGGGGCACGTGGAACTCGAGCTACGGCGTTCCGCCCCGCGACGAGTGGCGCCTTTCCCTCGCGTACATGGCCTCGGGTCGGCTCGACGTGGAACCCCTCATCAGCCACCGCGTGGCCCTCGACGGGTTGTGGGACAGCCTCGTAATGATGCGCGACCGCGCCGCCTTCTCGAGCAAGGTGATGTACGTAAACCCCGAGACGCGCGCCTAAGGAAATCGACGCTCCGCCTATGATTCGTCGCTGAGGATCTCTTCCTTGCGGTCGATGTCGTGTTTTTTCAGGCGGTACTGAAGGGTCTTGTAGCTGAGGCCGAGCATTTCGGCGGCTTCTTTGATGCGGCCGCCGGAGCGCTGCAGAGCCTGGCGGATGAGGTCCTGCTCGAGGTCTTCCAGCACGATGCCGCCGGGGGGCAGGCGGAACGCGCCGGGCGATACGGCGGGCTCGCGGAGCTTCTCGGGCAGGTCGTTCTCGTGTATGACGTCGCTGTCGGACAGGATGAAGAGCTGTTCCAGCGTGTGCTCGAGCTCGCGCACGTTGCCGGGCCAGCGGTAGCGGCGCATGGCTTCGAGCGCGTCGGCGCCGACGCGGGGCACGGGCCGGCCCAGGCGCGCGGCCAGCTTCTCGCGGAAGTGGCCGATGAGGAGGGGCAGGTCCTGGATGCGCCGGCGCAGGGGCGGCAACTGGATGGGCAGCACCTCGAGGCGGTAGTAGAGGTCCTCGCGAAAGGAACCTTCCTGGACGAGCTTGGACAGGGACTGGTTGGTGGCGGCGATGACGCGGACGTTGACCTTGCGGGGCTGGGTGGTGCCGATGCGTTCCACCACGCCGTCCTGCAGCACCCGCAGCAGCTTGGCCTGCAGC
>CAYVOE010000620.1:0-2845 GCA_964452795.1 uncultured Nitrospiraceae bacterium | reverse complement strand
AATATTGACACGAATCGGTCGGATGGGAGGGGCTAATGTTAAATAATGATTATAATGTTTATTACAATGACACCGATTATCCCGCAGACGACGCGAGCCCCTATCTTGTTTAATTCTTGATCAATATTGCATTTACTTAACACTTTCTACCATGCTACACTGACCCTGCCGAAGCTGCGAAGGACGCGGCGGAGCGGGGTATGCGGAGAGGAGCCTATCGATGACCGGCGGGATACTGGGAGCCCGTATTCTGGGGTGTCTGGTGTGCGCGGGGGGGATGGCGATGATCGCGGAAGCGGCGGGGCCGACGGAACCCTGGCCGGGTATCGGCTGCTGGTTCTGGACGGCGGAAGAGTTCGAACCCGATGGATTCAAACGGTTTATTGATCTTCATGCGAAGCACGCCGATTTCGAGCTCTTAACCACCAGCATTCGCCATCCGGTGGAGGTCAGCGACCCGAAGGTCCACGACCAGATCAAAGCCGCCGCCGAGTACGCCCGCGCCCGCGGGATGGCCCTGGTCATGGATCTCGATGTGCGGCTGGCGCGGCAGGCCTTCCTGGACCGCTATCCCGATGAAATGCAGGAACTGTTGCGCCTGCAAGAGGTTCCGCTCGAATCGGAAGGCGAGGTCGAGGTGGAGGTGACGCCCCTCGAGCTGGGTGATCACTACACGTTCCGCGCCCGGCCCTATGAGTCGCTGTCGGGGCGGGTGGTGCGGGTGTACGCCTACCGATCGGGGCCGGACGGCATCGCGGCCGGGACCGTGGAGGACATTACCGACCGCTGCCGCGTGGTCGAGGCCTCCTCCGCCCGGATCCGGGTGGCCATCCCGTGTGCGGACTCCGATCGAGGACGCACGGCCTGCCTGATGGGGGCCTTCCGCCTGTTCACGCCGGACGTCTTCTCGCCCCACCTGGTGGAATTCGAGCGGGAACTGGTCCGGAGCTACGGCGATGCGCCCCTGGCGGGGGCCTGCAAGGACGAATGGGGTTTTCCGGGCCGGTTCGAGCCGAGCACGGATGACCTGTGGTTCTCGCCCTTTTTCGCCGCGGCCTACGAACAGCGGCGTCCGGGCCGGGACCTGGTGCGCGACGCGCTGCTGATGGCGAGAGGCGAGGCGGGACGCGCGGCCGAACGCGCCGCCGCCGTCAACCATTACATGGAGATGTGCTGGCAGCGGAACGGCGCGATCGAGGCCGGGTTCTACGACAGCGTCAAAGAGGTGTTCGGACCCGAAGCCGTGGCGGCCACCCATCCCACATGGTTTCCCTATCCCGACAAGCGGGAAGTCTTCAAGAACGGCCTCCATTGGTGGGCGAGCAAGCGCGACCTCGCCCAGACCGACGAGTACACGCCCTACAGCGTGCGGAACGCGCTTGCCAAGAAATGGAACAGCCCCGTCTGGTACAACATGTTTTACGACCCCGATCCGGCGGTATACGAGCGCGAGGTGTGGCGCCACGCCCTGGGCGGGGGCCGGATCAATTTCCACCCGCTGTGGCCCCACGACTGGGATACCCTCACCACGTCGCTGCTGAGCAGCCGGGCCCTCGAGGCCGACGGCCGCGTGCGGCTGTTGAACCACATCTCGACGGCGCCCCTGGACTGTCCGGTGGCGGTGGTGTTCGGCCATCCGGCGGCGCTGAACTGGACGGGCGACGGATTTGCCGACGCGGGCCTCGCCGTCGCGGACGCGCTCTGGGAGCGAGGGTACTACGCGGACCTCATCCCCAGCAGCGAGATCGTCGGCGGCGCCTTGCGGATCGCCGACGACGGCCGCGTCGCCTACGGTCCTCAGCGGTACACGGCGGTGGTGCTGTATCATCCCGAGTACGAGCGTCCCGAGGCGGCGGAGTTCTTTCGCCGGGCGGCGGAATCCGGAGCCACGGCGCTGCTGCGGGTGGGCGAGTGGACCCGCGGTTTTGACGGCGAACCTTTCGACGCGTCGTCGGTCCTGCCCGACTCCATGGAGCTGTGCGGCGCCGACCAGGTCGTTGATCGGGTTGTGGAGGAACTGGGCGAGCGGGGCATCGAACCGCAGACGCCGGCCTCCGTCCCCCGGGAACTGGGTCACGGATTTCCGCCGTCGGCCCAGCCGGCGTTGAGCGGACGCATCCGCCTCCTCGACGGCACGGTGGTGCGCATTGCCGCCGAGGACGACGCGGGAGGCGATCCCATTCGGGAGACGATGACCGTCGGAGCGCACGAGGTCCGGTTCGAGGCCGTGGGCGTGGCGGCGGTGCGGCTCGACGCGGCGGGACAAGTGGCGGCCCTCGCGGGCGGGAAGCTGACGCGCTTTGAAGGTCCCGGGTTGTCGCTCGTGCTCGAGGAAGGGATGGACCTGGCCCTCTGGCGCACGGACGACGGCTCGTGGAAAGGGGTGCTGCGGGGGACGGACACGGCCGTTCCTCCGGCTTTGGAGCGAATAACGGCGGACTGGACACGGCTTCCCGTGCCCGCGCCGATGCAGTAAACGGCACGCGCACAGGAAGGAGCGAACATGTCGGCGGAATTCGTCGCGGGGGCCGCGGTGGCGGACATATCTCCGCGGGACTCGCAGTTTCTCTACGGCTACCCCCACGTAAGGCGTTACAGCACGGGAATTCACGACCCGCTGCTCGCGTCGGCGCTGTACATGTCGGACGGCTCGACCGAGGTGCTGGTGGTGGCCGCCGACATCATCTACGTGCCAAAGGACCTGTCCCGTCGGGCGCGACGCCGCATCGCAGCGGCCACCGGCGTCCCGGAATCGAACATCCTCCTGACGGCGACCCACACCCATTCCGCGCCCACCGTGGTGGACATCTTCAGCAACTCGAACGACGAGGCCGTGCCGCCGGCG
>CAYVOE010000619.1:0-2854 GCA_964452795.1 uncultured Nitrospiraceae bacterium | reverse complement strand
GTCCCGCGGGACATCTCGTTCAAATCTATGCGAATTCGGAAGGAAAGCCCTTAACCGTCGCTCTCAACTTCCTTTCAACTGCCTTGCGGTTTATGTAAGAGCAATGTCCGTGCCAAGTATGGCTGAAAACATCAAGTCGTTGGTATGCATAGACTTGTTAAGTGTAGGCAGGATTTCAATACCGATTCAAATTCGCACGAATGGAGAAATGTCGTTCGGAATTGAATAATCGCTGTTTCGAATTGAAGCGATCCGCGCGCCTTTTTCGACCGACGCTCCGGAGTCCTTCTGGGGTATACTGTCGCCGGAGGATCGGCGCCGGCGGATCCGCGGGATCGCCCGGACAGCCCCTCGATTCGGCCACGTGACCCAGGAGAAGACGTAGATGACCGGTTCGGCGGTAGCGACGGCGTGGGTGGTGTTGGGCGTGGCGCTTTTCATCGCGGAAATCTTCATGCCGGGCTTCGTCGTGGCCGTGTTCGGCCTGGCCAGCCTGGCCGCCGCGACCTGCGCCTTTCTTGGCTGGAGCCTCAACACCCAGTTGCTTACCTTTGCGGCGACCACCATATTCTCCTTCGTCGCCCTGCGTCCGATGGCGCTGCGATACCTGGACGCCCACGGCGACGCCGCGCGGACCAACGTGGCGGCCCTGGTGGGGAAGGTGGGCGTGGTGACGCAGCCCATCGATCCGGCGGTCCACACCGGCCGGGTGCGGGTGGAAGGCGACGATTGGCGGGCCGAGCTCATCGGCGACGGCCCGCTGGAAGTGGGTCGAAAAGTGGAAGTGGCAAGGGTAGAAGGCACCAGGCTTTTCGTGCGGCCCCTTTAGCCGGGGCGGCGCAACGAGGGGAGGCTTCCGCAATGCCCGAATTGGGAACCGTCGTGGTGGTGGCGCTGGTGGTTCTGGTGGTGGTCTTCGCGGTCAAAGGCTTTACCATCGTCCGCCAGTCCGAGACCATGGTCATCGAGCGGCTGGGCCGGTACAACCGGACCCTCGATTCCGGCATCAACATCATCTGGCCCATCGTGGAGAGCCCCAAGCACATCGAGTGGCGCTACCAGGAGCTTGGGCATGAAGGGAACACGGTCATCCGCCAGCGGCGCACGGCGCGCATCGACTTGCGCGAGACGGTCTACGACTTCCCCCGCCAGAGCGTCATCACCAAGGACAACGTGATGACCGAGATCAACGCCCTCCTGTACTTCCAGATCGTGGACCCCAAGCGGGCGGTCTACGAGATCGCCAACCTGCCCGATGCCATCGAAAAGCTCACCCAGACCACGCTGCGCAACGTCATCGGCGAACTCGATCTGGATGAGACCCTCACCTCGCGCGACACCATCAACGCGCGTATCCGCGCCATCCTCGACGAGGCCACCGACAAGTGGGGGGTCAAGGTCAATCGGGTCGAGCTGCAGGACATCAGCCCGCCCCAGGACATCCGCGACGCCATGGAGAAGCAGATGCGCGCCGAGCGGGCCCGCCGCGCCGCCATCCTCCAGGCCGAAGGCGAAAAGCGCGCCACCATCCTCGACGCCGAAGGCGCCAAAGAGTCCGACATCAACCGTGCCGAAGGCCAGAAGCAGGCCCGCATCCTCGCGGCCGAAGGCGAGGCCCAGGCCCGACTGCGGATCGCCGCCGCCGAAGCCGAGGCCATCCGCCGCATCGGCGAGGCCGTCGCCGCCGTCCACGGCGACCCCACCACCTACCTTATCGCCCTGCGCTACCTCGAAACCTTCCAGCAGATGGTCACCGGCCAGGACAACAAGGTCGTCTACATTCCCTACGAGGCCACCGGCGTCCTCGGATCGCTGGGAGGTCTGCGGGAGATCCTCAACGGGCTAAGCACATCAAACCGTCCCGTCGGCTGACCCATAACGGGCTCCCCAGCAGCGCGCTCCGGCGGTCGCTTCTGTCGCCTGCGCTTGATAAGGGGGCGTTTGTATGGTAACCATGGAGTATTCCGGTTCTTGAACGAAGCAGAACCCGTCTATTCCAAGGAGACCGTCATGCCCCGACCCCCGATACTACCGACGCTGGACTGGCAATCGATCTTTAACCAGGGCCTGGACTATGCGTCGTGGCTGAAAGCCGGTGAACACCCCGAAAACCAGGCGAAGATGGAAGAGGCGCGCAAGGCTCAACCCCTGCCGCCCCAGTGGGAAGCCTACATGAAGGCCCTGCCGCGGCCGGTCCACGTCATCGCCATCGCCGAGGACTGGTGCGGCGACGTGGTGCGCCACGTGCCCGTCCTGCAGCGCCTCGCCGACGCCGGACCCAACCTCAAGGTGCGCTACATCTCCCGCGAGCAGAGCCCCGACACCTTCGCCCGTTTCCTCACCAACGGCGGCGAAGCCATCCCCAAGTTCGTGTTTCTCAGCGACCGCTGGGTGGAGTGCGGCAACTGGGGGCCCATGCCCGACGCCTGCCGCGAGCTCATCGCCCGAGGCAAGGCCAGCGGAGACGGGGGCGGCGCCCGCCAGAAGGTGTCGGCCCTCTACGAAGCCGATCCCGATAAGCGCATGGTCTTGAGCGAACTCCTCCGCCTCATCGAAATCGCCTCCGCCGACCGGCCCTAGCCCGGCCCGCCATCGCGAGGCGCGGCCCTCGTGGGGTCCATACGAGAGGAGGGATGGCCCCACCTGTCGTAAGGTTGCGAGCACTGCGCGGCACGGGGCTGGGAGGTTGCCCCCACCGTTCGTAAGACGGGGAGGACTGCGCTGGGCGGGGCCGTGAGGGTGCCCCATCCCGTCATTGCGAGGAGCGGCCCTCGTGGAAGTCCATACGGGAGGAGGGGTTACAGCGGCTTGGCTTGTTCCGTCTGTGGGCGCCCAGCCAGAGCGACGCGGCAAT
>CAYVOE010000618.1:0-2863 GCA_964452795.1 uncultured Nitrospiraceae bacterium | reverse complement strand
TGACGGGATGGGGCAGGCTCACGGCCCCGTTGAGCGCAGTCCTCGTAGTCTTACGGCGAGTGGAGCCGAAGTCGCGCCCGCAAGGGTGCCGTCCTATGGCGGGCCCGAAGCGCTGCGTATGCATCCCCTTCGGGGAAAAGACGTGGGTGCGGTGCTCTGACCCAGGGTGGCGCTCGCTGCGCTCGCTGACCCTGGGCTAAATCATGTATCCCCTTCGGGGAATTTTCCCCTGGGCGATGCGAAGGCGGATCGGTCGGTGCGTTGATTGGAGACGGATCGGTCGGGGCGTTCGTCGGGCCGACGCGCGGTGTGTGTACGCTCATTAACCGGTCCGTTGGGACGTTTAGTGGAGGCTTCTTCCGGACGGACGCGTTATGGGCGCTCGCAGGATCGCTCCTGCGGCGGTCGGACGGCGGCCTACCCAGACGCCGTCTCCCAGGCGGACTCGAAGAGGGCCTGGGCGTTTTCGAGGGGGACGTCCCAGTGGATTTCGGTGGTGGAGCCCAGGAAGTAGCCCCGGCCTCCGGATTCGGCGATGGCCTGTCGGCAGGCGGCCCGGACCTCGTCGGGCGTGCCGTGGGTCAGGAGCTGGCTCACGTCGATCCCGCCCGTGAGGAACAGGCGGGGGTACTTCTCGCGGACCCGGCCGACGGTCATGTCGGCCATGACCTCGAGGGGGTTCAGTCCGTCGATGCCCGCCTCGACCAGGTCGTCGAGGATCATCCACAGGTTCCCGTCGGAATGGAAGAGGCAGTAGGTGTCGCGGGTATGCCAGGCCTCGACGAGTCGCTTGAGCCGCGGCTTCCAGTGGGACCGGAGCCAGTCCGGGGAGAACATGGGGCCGTTCTTGTACGCGAGGTCGTCGTAGGTGAGGGCGACGGGTACGCGGCGGGGGTCGGCCAGGGCTTCCACGCGCCGGAGCTCGTGGCGGTGGCGGGCCTCGAACCATTCCTCGACGAGGTCCGGTTCGCACAACATCAGCTCGGTGAACAGGTCCATGCCGGCGGCGTGGTACATCTCGGTCAGGCCGACGCCGCTCTCGAGGACGAATACCGTGGGGTCGCCGCGCCCTGTGGGATCGCCTTCGGCAAAGGACGCGATGCGGCCGTCGATGTAGCGGTGCATGTCCTCGACCCAGGCGCGGTCGAAACGGGCCGCCTCGAGCTCGCGGATGCGCTCGCGCACCCACGCTGTCAGCCCCTCGAGATCGGAGAAGGGCCGGCGGGTGATCCAGGAGGTCCAGCGTTCGCGGCGGACGGCGAGGCCGTCGGGCTGGACGTAATCGCCGGGCTCGGCCGGACCGGTCACCATCCGCGTCATGTCCAGGGTGGCGCCCACGGCCACGCCCGTCGTCCAGTCGCCGTCCTCGCAGGTCAAGGGGCGCCCGGCGTAGTGCTCGATGATGGCGTCGTTCTGGATGATGTCGTAGAGCGGCACCCGGTCCGTCTCTTCGAACCGGATGGTGCGGAGCACGCGCTCGCGCTTTGTCAGGACGGCCATGGGCTCCCCCCTCGGAGGCGCGGCGGCCTCCACTCCCCTGCGGTCGCCCGCCGTCCGATGCGGGGCGACCGATAGCTGATTACCGATAGGCGGTTGTTACAACCGGATGGTGGCATTTTCCGCGTCGAACCGGGCCGTCTTGCCTTCGCGCATGCTGAGCATGGCCATCTGAAGGGCGGTCTGGACGTGGAAGGCCAGGTCCATGGGGCTCACCGGCTCGCGGTCGTCGCGGATGCTCTGGAACAGGTCCTCCCAGAACCACTCCTGGTTTTCCGGGCGCTCGATGGGGAAGGTCTTCTCGACCTTGTCGGTTCCGCCGGCGGGGATGAAGGCGATCTCGTCGCCCTGGATCGTCAGGGTGCCTTCCCAGCCGCGCACCACGGGAATGCGGCCGCCCGCGCCCCGGAATCCCGTGCCGGGATAGGCGTTGCCCTGGGTTCCCATAACCGCCACGGTGATCTTCTCGGGATATTCGATGTAGAGGTTGAAGGTATCGGGCACTTCCCGCTCGGGATACCGGTAGATCCCGCCGGTTCCGACGACGCTCGACGGCATGGTCACCCCCAGCATGTGGACCACGGGCGTCAGCGAGTGGGGATAGAGGTCGGTGACCGGCCCGCCGGCATAGTCCTCGTACATGCGCCAGCGGAAGAACCGGCTGACGTCGAACTCGCGCTTGGGGGCGTCGCCCAGGAAGGCATCCCAGTCGAGGTCCGGTCCCGGCTGGGCGTTGGGGTCGTCGATGGGCATGCCCGCTTCGCCCCAGTCGCCCACGCGGAAGTAGCCGCACTCGGCGTGGATGGGCTGGCCGATGATCCCCTCCGCGATGAGCTCGCGCATCCGGTGCCACGCGCCGTCCGACATGCCCTGGGCGCCGAGCTGCAGTTTCCGGCCCGATTTCCTGACCTCCGCGGCCAGCTCCTTGGTGAGATCGAACTGGCGCCAGTGGGTGACGGGCTTTTCGCAGTAGACGTCCTTGCCGGCGCGGACGGCTTCGAGGGCCTGGTAGCCGTGGATGTGGTCCGGAGTGGAGATGCACACCACGTCCACGTCGGGGTCCGCGATGAGTTCTCGCGGGTCCCGGTATGCCTTGGCGCCCAGTTGTTCGGCGGCGGCATCGAGACGCGGACGGTAGACGTCGCATACCGCCACCAGCTCGACGGCGGCCCCGGCGTCTTTCATGCGCCGCAGCGTGGCCATGTGCGCGCGCCCCCGGCCGCCGCACCCGATGAACCCGACGCCGAGACGGTCGTTGGCGCCCGCCGCGGCCTGGGCGAAGACCCGGGGCGCCGCGCCGAGGGCCGCCGCCGCCCCCGCCGTCCGCAGAAAATCACGCCGGCTGGTGGTGAACCTCGAATCGGTG
>CAYVOE010000617.1:0-2872 GCA_964452795.1 uncultured Nitrospiraceae bacterium | reverse complement strand
TCCGGCGCAGGCTCCCCGTCCGAACCTGTCCAGACACGTTATCCGCGGGTTTCGATCCGTCCGATATGCTAAGATGAATGCCGACGGCAACTTCGACGGACGGCGCCGTTCATGCTACAATAGCCGGCCTGAGTGTCCCCGGACCCGCCCGCGGGAGCAATTGGCGTCCTGCCGGGCGCGGTCGGGCGGGGCGCAGGGGAGACAAGACGTCCTCGGGGAGCGCTTTGTAGGACGTCAGGCCAATTGTGGATCGCGGACAAGTAGAAAGGGGCAAAGCCGCCATGGATTTCCCGCTCGACGTAAGCCAGTATAAACCGCTGTCGTTGGATCCCGGTCAGGAAAAGCTGACGCCGGATCAGCGCGCGCAATGGGAAACCAACATCGGAGTGATGCGCGATACGCTGATCTTCATGACGGCCGTCGCCAATGCCAAGGGCCTGTCGGGCCATACGGGCGGACCCTACGATATCGCGCCCGAATTCCTCCTGGCCGACGGGTTCATGCGGGGCAGCAACAAGGTATACCCGGTCCATTTCGATGAGGCGGGCCACCGCGTGGCCATCCAGTACGCCATCGCGGCGCTCAACGGCGAGATGCCGCTGCGCAAGCTGCTGCACTACCGCGAGTATGGCGAAGGACTCTACGGCCATCCCGAGCGGGACGTCGAGCTGGGGGTGAAGTTCAGTTCGGGCCGGCTGGGCCACATGTGGCCCATGGCCAACGGCGTGGCGCTGGCCAACCCCGGCAAGGCCGTCATCGTCTACGGCAGCGACGGCTCGCAGATGGAAGGCAACGACGCCGAGGCGGCCCGGGCGGCGGTGGCGCAGAACATCAACATCAAGCTGCTCATCGACGACAACAACGTCACCATCGCCGGCCACCCGCAGAACTACATGCCGGGTTACGACGTGGCCAAGACCCTCACCGGCCACGGCATGGCGGTGGACGCGGGCGAGGGCGAAGACCTCGACGCCCTGTTCGACCGCTTCCGCAAGGCCCTCCAGACCGATGGACCCGTGGCCCTGGTGAACCGCCGCGTCATGGCCCCCGGCGTGCCCGACATCGAGGGCAAGCCCGCGGCCCACGAGGTGATTTCGGTGGAATCGGCCATCAAGTATCTCGAACCCCGGGGCCACAAGGAGGCCATCGAATACCTCCAGTCGGTGAAGAAGCCCAAGTCGGCCTACGTGTACCTCGGCAGCACGCCCGAGATGGAGCGGAACCGGGCCAACTTCGGCAAGATCGTCTGCAGCATCCTCGAGAAGATGTCGCCCGAGGAGCGCAAGGAGCGGGTCCTGGCCATCGACAGCGACCTCGAAGGTTCGACGGGCCTCAAGGACATCCGCGTGAACTTCCCCGAGGTGTTCTTCAACGGCGGCGTCATGGAACGTTCGAACTTCTCCATTGCCGCCGGGTTCGGTTTCGAGCAAGGCAAGCAGGGCATCTTCGCCACCTTCTCGGCCTTCCTCGAGATGGTGATTTCGGAGATCACCATGGCGCGGCTGAATCACGCCAACGCCCTGTGCCACTTCTCGCACGCGGGCGTCGACGAGATCGCCGACAATACCTGCCACTTCGGCGTCAATGCCTTCTTCGTCGACAGCGGCCTGCCGGAGCTTGGCCAGACGCGGCTGTACTATCCGTCCGACCCGCTCCAGTTCCGGGCCTGTGTCGAGACCATCTTCTGGGATCCGGGCCTGCGGTTCGTTTTCTCGACCCGGTCGGGCACGCCCTTCATCCTCAAGGAAGACGGCTCGAAGTTCTTCGACCCGGCCAACGGCTACCAGTTCCGGCCCGGCAAGGACGAGATCATTCGGGAAGGTTCCGCGGGGTACGTGGTCTCCTACGGCGAGATGCTGTACCGGGCGCTGGACGCCGTCGAGCGGGCCCGGCAGGAAGGCCTGGACGTGGGCCTCATCAACAAGGCCACACTCAACGTGCCCGACGAGGAGATGCTCGAGAAGGTGGGCCAGGCGCCCTTCGTCCTCCTGGTCGAGACCCAGAACGCCAACTCCGGCCTGGGCGTCCGCTACGGCACGTGGCTGCTCCGGCGCGGATTCACCCCGCGCTACGATTACATGGCCGCCACCCGCGCCGGCAACGGCGGCCTCGGCGAACAGGTGACGTGGCAGGGCCTCGCCCCCGACGACATCCGCCAGCGGATCCAGCAGCTCCACGAGCGCGAACCCGCCGCCGTATAACCTCATACCTTTGGAAAGGCGCCGGAGGCCCCGTCCTCCGGCGCCTTTTTCTTTGGCCGAGCGATGCGGCAGCCACCCCGCCGTGACGGAGCCAGGACTACCAGAGCTGCCTCCAACGGCTCCATGTGAAAGGGCCTACCCTGCGTAGGACGACGAGGACTGCGCATAACGGGCTCCTGCGCAATGACATATCCCGTCATTGCGAGGAGCGGACCCCTGCGGGAGCACAGGAGTACGAAGAAACATCCCATGGCCGCGCCCATACCCTCGATGTGTACCCAGACATAAGCGACGCGGCAATCTCCCCCGTGGTAGGACGATGACTTCGCAGACAGGGATCGCCGGCTCATGTGAGATTGCCGCGTCGCTTATGCCTGGTCGCTCCGGGACGGTTCGGGTGTGCATACATTCAATGGCGCTCGGGCGAGGTTCAACGCGGGGGCCCGCTCCTCGCAATGACGGGTGGGGGTACCCTCATAGCCCTGTCGAGCGCAGTCCTCGTAGTCCTACGATCGGTGGGAGTCAACATCGGCGGCGCGACGGTCCGGCCGAATGGCTGACCTGTATCGCTGCGTATGTATCCCCTTCGGGGAAAAGACGGGGGTGATGGCGGTGTACCCAGGGTGGCGCTCGCTTACGCTCGCTGACCCTGGGCTAACTTATGTATCCCC
>CAYVOE010000616.1:0-2877 GCA_964452795.1 uncultured Nitrospiraceae bacterium | reverse complement strand
TTGGTTGCACAACGAGGAGCAGCGCTAACGACCAGGGGATTCCTGGGCCTCCCCTCCTGCCCCTCCTGGACAAGCCCCTCGACGGCCGCGAGGATCTGGAGCTGTAACGGAGCCGCCTCGGCAATCCGAGATCTCCGCAATACGACGCGATGGGGGTCACTCCAGGGGCAGACGGGGACAAACGACGATACGGCCGTGGCACCGGGAATAGATAGGATTCGGCGACCCTGAGATATGTGATCTTCGCAATCAAGGGGGATTACCAAGCCATGACGTACTGGAAGCTGCTCGATCTGCTTTAGGTATCGGATTTTGAGAAATACCCGGTGCGGGAGTTCGTGCATCCCGACCATTTCGAGATGCGTCCCGTCCGTGAATTGCCGGTGACGGACCTCGGGGGACGACTCGTAGGCACCCGCGTTCGCCTCCGGAACGGCACCGAACACTGGGCGGTGCTGGGAAACGTCATTCTCAACAGCCCCCGTCAGACCGAGCAGTTTCTAACGGTCGGCATTGAGAAGGACGGGCAACGGTTTGAGCTGGCCCGGTACTTCGACAGCGACTATGATAGCCGGGGGCCTGAGCAACTGGCACAATTCCTGGGGCTGCCGATCGATGAGGTGTTTCCCATTTCCTATGACTTGTCGGCGATAGCGGTGGGCCACCCCCAGGTCCTGGTAGGCCGTATTCCACAGGCGCCCAGGGAGAAGCTGACGAGTGAGGAGCTGCTTTCTTTGAGCATGGAGGCGGAACCAGACCAGTAGCGGTTACACAACCACTCGTATCTCCCATCAAGACCACGGAAGGGCGTATGACCGCAAGACCAAAATGCATTGTCGTAACCGGCAGGCCCGGCTCGGGCAAGACCACCCTCGCCGGCGAATTGAGTCGAAGGTTGCACCTGCCCGGGATCAGCCGAGACGAGCTCAAGGAAGGTTACGTCAACACGTTCGGACTGGGCCACGATTCCCTGCCCGGGGAAACCAACCGGATTGTGAGCGAGGTGTTCTTCGAGACGACGCTCCACCTCCTGAACCGGAACGTGTCAATCCTGATAGAGGCGGCCTTCCAGCACAAGGTCTGGTCGCTCGTGATGCCTCGGATGATCGACATCGCGCGGGTCGGCATCGTCGTGTGCGAGTGCGGCGCCGAGCTCGGCGCGCGGCGTCATCTGGAAAGGGGTCTGCACGATTCCGCGCGAGAGTTCTACCACGGGGACGCCCGAGTGGCCCAGTTCCGGGAGACGGGCCGGATGGAGCCGCCCGACGAGTACGTCCCCCCTGCTTTCGACGTGCCCACGCTCGGCGTTTCCACGCGGGACGGGTATGCGCCCGGCCTGGACGAAATTGCGGGGTTCGTCTTGCGCCTGTAGCGTTCGCACGAGCCGGGATCCGTTTTGCGGACTGACCGGTCCGCACGGTAGAATTGAAGGGGCGCTTGGTGGGATCCGATTGAACCTTCCGGCGCCGCACTCATGAGGCGTGGGTTGCGTCATACATGTTGAGGGGGTAATAGCATGGGCAAGAGAGGCTTCACGCTGATCGAACTGCTGGTGGTGATTGCCATCATCGGCATACTGGCGGCGATCCTGTTACCGGCGCTCTCGCGGGCAAGGGAGGCGGCCAACCGGGCCAGTTGTCAGAACAATCTCAAGCAATTCGGCATCATCTTCAAAATGTATGCGGGGGAAGCCAAGGGCAAGTTCCCCCCCATGGGCGACGAATCCTGCCGCGACGATCCGGACGCACTGGGTCCGGTGGCCATCGTCGACGGAGGCGCCATATATCCGGAATATCTGACCGACATGAACATCCTGTTCTGCCCCTCCACCGCCCGGGGTCCGGCCTCGGATTTTATCGACTGCCCCCAGGGCCGGTGGTGCACCCAGGATCCCAATAGCCCCTACTACGGACAGCTTGACCCCGAAGAGGTAGGCGACAAGCGGAGCTATCTGTATTACGGGTACCTCATCGAAAACGTCGAGGTGTTTGCTACGCTGGTGCTCTGCGTCCAGGCGCCGGGGTTGCTCCAGCAGACCCCGCAGTATCAGCAGCGGCTCCTCGATTCGGACATCAACCTCGGCAGCTTGATTCCGGGATACAGCCTGGCCCAGGTTGTCGGCCTGCTTCAGTCGTACATCGACGAGAGCGCGGCCGAGCTCGGCGCCGCTCCCGGCACCTATCGCGCCCAGGGCAACAACGCCGGCACCTCGATCATGCGGCTGAAGGAAGGCATCGAACGGTTCATGATCACCGACATCAACAATCCGGCCGCGGGCGCCAAGGCCCAAAGCACGATGGCGGTGATGTGGGATCACGTCGAGGCCTTCGATCCGGACGATCCGAGCCGCACGCAGCGGTTCAACCACATTCCGGGCGGTTCGAACGTGCTCTACATGGACGGCCACGTCGAGTGGGTTCGGTATCCGTCGGACACCCATCCGTTGACGCCGCTCAACGCCATCATCGGCGCCGGCGTGTGAGTCCCGAAGGCAAGACACCGTAGCAATGTGACCCTACACTAGGACAAGACAGCAACCCTCGTCCTCACGCTTGAGCAGGCCCCTCGCGGGCCTGCTCAAGTTGTTTCACCGGGCCCGATTTCCCGGGCTCCGTCCTCTCCTCGACTCTCAGCCCGCCGCACAACCGACGACGCGCGGGAATACTCGGGAAGCGGGAAGTCTCAAGCCTGCTCCGAGAGGAAGCGAGCGGGACCGCCCCGTCAAGCCGCCGGCGGGTCGAGGGGGACGAAACACCCGGTCTCGGCTTCGAGATAGTGCATGTGACGATGGGCGAGGTCGAAAACCCAGCCGTGAAGGGAGATCGCGCCGTTGTCGACGCCGCTGGCGAACTCGCGGATCGCATCGAAGAAGGTCCC
>CAYVOE010000615.1:0-2880 GCA_964452795.1 uncultured Nitrospiraceae bacterium | reverse complement strand
CCCTGGTGAACCATCCGTCCATCGTCTTCGCCGACGAGCCCACCGGAAACCTCGACAGCGAGAGCGGCGCCGGCATCATGGCCCTCTTCAAACAACTCAAAGACGAAGGCAACACCATCGTGATGGTCACGCACGAGCGCGAGATCGCAGAGCACGCCGAGCGCATCCTCAGCTTCCGCGACGGCAAACTGGTGAAAGACGAATGGCGAGACGAAAAGGATTGGCGGGTCCCCTCCTTGGTTGGTTGAGTTGGTTGACGGTTCTGGTGGCCATCGCGGCCCCCGTCACCTGGTTTATCACCCGCGAGGCGGTCGTCGAAGTCACGGCCGCCCCCGTCACGCGGGGCCGTGTCGAGCAGACCGTATCGGCCATCGCCTCCGGCACCGTCATGGCCGGTCAGGAGGCCCGCATCTCCGCGGAGATCATGGGCAAGATCGTCCGGATCCCCGTCGAGGAAGGCGACTCCGTCGAAGAGGGCGACCTCCTCGTCGAACTCAATCACGACGAGCTCGACGCCCAGGTCCGCCTCGCCGAGGCCAACCTCACCGCCGGCCGGGCCCTCGGCAACCAGGCCGTCATCGGCGCCGAAGTTTTCGAAGACGTTTCCGCCACCCAGGTGAGCCAGGCCCAGGCCCAGCGCGATCAGGCCCTCGCCGATCTGCACCGACTCCAGTCCCTCTACGACCAGCGCGCCATCTCCCTGGCCGACCTCGACAAGGCCCGCCTGGCCGCCCGCGTCGCCGAGGAAAGCTACGCCGCCGCCGTCGCCAATCAGCGCCAGAACGCCGCCCGCCGGGAGGAGGTCCGGTCTTCCCAGGCCAACGTCGACCAGCTCGAGGCCGCGCTGGAAGTGGCCCGGGCCACGCGCGAGAAGGCCTTCATCCGGGCGCCCTTCGCCGGGGTTGTCACCGACATCTACCTCGACGTGGGCGAGTCCGTCACGCCGGGCGTGCCCCTCGTTCAGCTCGTCCAGGATCGGGAACGGTACGTCGAGGCGCCTTTCGACGAAGCCAACGCCGCCGACATCCGGATCGGCCAGCGCGTCCGCATCAACCTCGACGCGTACCGCGGCACCGATTTCCCCGGCCTCGTCAGCTACGTCTCGCCCATGGTCACGCTCAACCCCGATTTCAGCCGAACCCTCAACGTCAAGGTCCACGTCGAGGAAGGCTGGGAGAAGTTCATCCCCGGCATGAGCGCCGACGTCATCATCCTCCTCGACGAGAAGGAAGACGCCCTCTTCGTTCCCAGCGAAGCCTTGATCCGGCAGCGCCACGCCTACATCATCAAAGACGGACGAGCGGTCCGTCGCGAGATCAAGCCCGGCATCGGCAACTGGAACCGCACCGAAGTCCTCGAGGGTCTCGAAGAGGGAGACACGCTCATCACGTCCGTCTCCATCGCGGGACTGGCCGACGGCGTCAAGGTGAAGGTCGTCGACGAAATTGAGGAGCCATGAGGCCGACCGAATACCTGTTCATCGCCCTCACGTCCATCGCCCAGAACAAGGTGCGTTCCGCCCTCACCATGCTCGGCGTCATCATCGGCGTCATGTCGGTCATCATGCTGGTGGCCCTGGGCGAAGGGGCCCAGTCCTACGTCGAGAAAGAGTTCGCCGGCATGGGCAGCAACGTCCTCATCATCACCCCGGGCAAGCAGGAGACCTCCGGCATGATGCCCATCGTGGCCGGCAGCTTCCGCAACCTCACCTACGAGAACGCCAAGCAGATCGCCCGCCACGCCGTCGGCGTCAAAGGCGTCGCTCCCCTGGTGATGGGCGCCGGGCCCGTCCGTCTCGCCAACCGCGAACGCAACACGGTCATCCTCGGCGTCACCCCCGAGTTTGAAGAAGTCCGCAACCTCTACGTCCAGATCGGCCGCTTCATCACCCAGGAAGACATCGACAAGAACAACCGCGTCTGCGTCCTCGGGACCACCGTCAAGAACGAGCTCTTCGGAACCGAGAACGCCCTCTACGAACGCGTCTCCATCAACCACATGAAGCACCTCGTCGTGGGCATCATGGAGCACAAGGGCGTCACCCTCGGCATCAACATGGACGACCTCGTCATGGTGCCGTTGCCCAGCGCCCAGCAGATGTTCCACGGCGGCGAAGACGAGCTCTTCGAGATCGTGGTGTCCGCCCGGAGCCCCGAAGACATCGACGTCGCCACCGAAAGCATCCGCGAGATCCTCATCGCCGCCCACGACTACACCGAGGATTTCACCATCACCGATCAGGCGGCCATGCTCTCGACCTTCAATAAGATCTTCCAGGCCCTCAAGTTCATGCTCGCCAGCATCGCCTCCATCTCCCTCCTCGTCGGCGGCATCGGCATCATGAACATCATGCTCGTGTCCGTGCGCGAACGGACCCGCGAGGTCGGCATCCGCAAGGCCGTCGGCGCCAAACGCAAAGACATCGGACTCCAGTTCCTCATCGAGTCCGTCGCCCTCAGCGGCATCGGCGGGATCCTCGGCATCGCCATCGCCTGGGCCGGAACCTTTTTCATGCGCGCCATGTACCCCTCCTTTCCCGTGTTCCTCTCCACCTGGGCCGTCCTCATGGCCTTCCTGTTCAGCGTCGGCGTCGGCGTCTTCTTCGGCGTCTACCCCGCCGTCAAGGCCTCCGGCGTCGATCCCGTCGAAGCCCTCCGCTACGAGTAACCCTGAGCCGCCGCGCCGCCCATCGGGCGCCCGAAGTTCCCCGAAGGGGATGCATGTGCAGCGAGCCGGGTCAACCGTTGGACGAGACCGTCCCGCCACCGGCGTCCGCCTTACCCCTCGTAGGACTCCGAGGACTGCGCTCGACGACTGCAGGTGGTTCCACCTCCCCGTCATTGCGAGGAGCGGACCCCTGGCAATGGACCTCGCTCGGGT
>CAYVOE010000614.1:0-2880 GCA_964452795.1 uncultured Nitrospiraceae bacterium | reverse complement strand
AAGGACATCGGGCAATGTTGGGATCGGTCCAGTACTCCGGATAGAGGACGGTCGAGTTGTAGCCCAGGGTGACGACCCAGTTGTTGATGGGATACCACGAGCCGCCGGGCCACTTTCCTTTGTTTTCGGAGCTGAACATCTTCATGATGACGCCCCACTGCTTGAGGTTGTTGGCGCAGGCGGCCCGGTTGGCCGCCTCGCGCGCCCGAGCCAGGGCCGGAAGCAGAATGGCTGCCAGAATCCCGATGATGGCAATCACTACCAGCAGTTCGATCAGGGTGAAACCTTGCCGTTTGTCTTTCATGGTGCGGCTCCTCCTCGGTTGAAGAGAACGGAAGAATCATTCCCATGAACCAACCACCACAGTTTTGGATCACCCAACTGTCCCTGTTCCGCTACCGCCAATCCTTTCCATCGCGCGGCAGGCCCTGTGACCCGCTCGGTATCGAATTTCCGGGAGACCGGCACCGCGCGAGGGAGGTGCGGCGCCCTTTTCGTATCTATGCTCTGCCTCATCGGCCGTTTTTGTCAATAGGCAACGGCGGTCCGGCGTGAGACGATCTCCCGCCGCGCGGGAATGGTAGAATGGGGGAGCGGTACGAACCGGATTACTCAACGCCGTCGGAGGATGTCTGTGGTCGCCATGAAGAGGGTCTTCGCCGCCGTCCTGGCGCTGTGGGCGGTCGGGCTGCCCGGATGGGCGCAGTTCGACGTGTTCGACCGGGAGCACCGGGACGCGTTCCAGCTCGAGCCGGAAAGCGGCCTGTTCGACCGGCCCATCCGGCGCTACGCCGAAGTGATCTACGACTTCCTCGATCCGCCGCCCCTCTACACGCCCCTGGGCGCCCTCACCATGGATCCCGAAGACGCCGCGGCGTCGCTCCCCGTCCTCGAACCGTTGCCGTCGCCGCTCCTGCCGTCCATGCGGGCCCTGTCCGAAGTGGCCACGCAGCTCGGCCTGGGCGACGCCACGGCCGGGGGCACGGCGTTGCCGTCCCTCTGCCTGCACGCCCAGGGGCCCGTGCCGGCGGAGGTGTTCTTCCCGGCCGTCACCCTTCCCGAGCGCCGGGGCCGGTGGATGCGGATCTTCCTGTTGGTGCAGACGGCCCTTCCCGACCCCTGGATCGACTTCGAGCCCCTCTCGGCGGAGCCGATTCCGGAGGGCGAGGAGGCACCCGAGGACAAGGCGGTTCCTGAGGAAGACGCTCCCGCGGAGGACGACGCGGCTGCCGACGACGAGGCGGAAGAACCGTTGCCGCGATCGGTGACCTTCACCGTCACGGTCAACGACCTGCCGGTCCACATCCAGACGGTGGGGGAGGGGCCGTGGGCGATGCAGGCCGTGGACCTCACCGAATATGCGGGCCAGGTGGTGTCGGTGGCCTTCGGCGCATCCACGCCCGATCCCGAGGGCCCCGGCGCGGTGTTGTGCCTGGGCCAACCGATGCTGATCCGCGAGCAGGGCCCGTACTACCTGGCCCCCGGCGGGCGGAGCGTCTCCTTCGGTCTCAGCCTGGCGCGGTTCCGCCGATACATGCCCGGCCTCGCGCTGGTTCAGCTCCGGTGCGACGAACCCTCCGTCGCCCAACTGGTGGCGGGCGAGTCGGTCCGGCAGGTCTCGCTCGAGCCGGGCTCGCACTGGGTGCCCATGCCCTTCGAGATCCCCGACCGCTTCTCGTTCGCGCCCGTGTCGGGGAACCCCGAGTTCCTGTGCCTCGACATCGCGCCCTTTACGCCGCCCGCCGCGGTAGATACGACGGAACTTCTTCCCGAGTCGGAGCCGCCTCCGCCGCCGTCACCCTGACGCCAGGCGCGCGTCGAGCCAGTCGGCCATCACCTCCACTTCCTCGCGGATGGTGGGCCAGGGGTGGGCGCCGCCGGGCTTGACGATGAGCTCCGCCGACGCGCCCGCGTCCTTCAGCACCTGGATCATCTTCTCCGACTGCTGCAGCGGCACCAGCGGGTCCGCGTCGCCGTGGATGAACAGGAAGGGCGGGAGCGTGCCGCCCGACTGCACCCGGCGGGCCGGCGAGAGCTCCTCGGCCTTCGCCTCGAGCTCCTCCTCCGTTCGCCCTTCCGTACACGTAAAGAACAGCTCGCCCCGGCGCAGCAGATTGAAGCGGCGACCCTCCCAATCGAGGAAATCCGTCGGCGGGAAGAACACGGCGGCCGCCGCCACCTGCGTGCCGAAGCGTTCGAGCGGGTCCTCGGCCTCGGGGTCACCCTCCTCGGCCGTCACCACGGCCAGCGTGGCCAGGTGACCGCCCGCCGAGGCTCCGGCGATGCCCAGGCGGTCCGGGTCGATCCCGTATTCGGAGGCGTGGGCCTTCACGTAGCGGATGCCCCGCTTCATGTGACGCAGCATCTCGTCGCCGGCGTACTTGGTCACCGACCCGGGCCGCACGGCGAAGACCGTGTAGCCGCGTCCGCAGAACACGTCGTACATGCCCGCCTGCCGATGGTCCTCGATCTTGCCGCGGTCGGAATGCCAGGCCCCGCTCGCCACGTCGACGATGCCGAGACCGTTTTTCTCGCCCCGGGGCGTGAACACGTCCATCACCAGGGCCGTGCCGTGAACCTCCGCGTACACCACGTTCTTCGTCTGGGTGTAGGCCCCTTCGTCGGCGCCCGCCGTCGCCCACCCCAGGATCAGCCCCGCCGTCCAGATCGCCGCGCAGATTCGCATGGGTTCTCCTCCTTACCGGTCCGCCGATTGTACACGACCGTGCCGCCCCTGGCGGGTGCCGGTCCTTCCTCAGTCGTCCTCGTCCTCTTCCAGCGGACGAACGAAGGCCGCCCTCACCGGCGGCGGCATGGGGGAGTCGGCCCCGCGGATCGATTTCCAGATGATCTCGTTCAGGGCGATGTCGTCGGCGGCGT
>CAYVOE010000613.1:0-2882 GCA_964452795.1 uncultured Nitrospiraceae bacterium | reverse complement strand
GACTGTGCCCGACAGGTTCATGTGGATAGTCCCACCCCTCGTAGGACGACGAGGACGGCGCTCAACCCGCTCCTGCGCAATGACGGGTGGGGGCACCCTCACAGCCCTGTCCAGCGCAGTCCTCGTAATCCTACGTGGGGAAGCCATCGCACATAGGCCCTTTGTGCGCAGTCCCTGTAGGCTTACGACGGGTAAGATGGGCATGGGTTCCGGGAAATGGGAGCGGTGGGCTATAATCCCGTTTTGTGCCGAATTCGGCTTGGTTGCGGTTTCTTGAACAAGCATCTTACGAAGGCCATGGGAATTCGAGACAAAGCTTTTTCGTGGGCCAGCGGGCTCCTGCTTCGCCAGAGCGGGAATGCCCGGGCGAGCGGGTACGACTTCGGCCAGGAAGACCACGTCCTGGTCGAAGATCGAGGTTCCGACGTTACGGTGTTCTGTTTTGCGGGCCTGGCGGTGATGTTCGCCGGACTGCCGACCTTCGAGTTCCGGCGCATTCTCAACGAGCACGGCCGGGATTTTAACCTGGTGTTTTTTCGAGACGTGCAGCGCTCGGCATATCACCTGACGCCCGACGGTCAACCCGGCGGGCTGCAGTTCTACGAGAACGAGGTGCGGCGCCTGATGAAGTCGCTGGGGTCGACGTACAACGTGGCCCTGGGCGCTTCGGCGGGCGGCGGCGCGGCGTTTTACTTCGGCACGCGCTGCGGCATGGACCAGGTGGTCACCTTCAGCCCCGGATTTCCGACGTGGGTATACACCGGGCTATCCATGCAGCTTCGCACCTTCTTCAACGTGCCCCGGCTGCTCACCCAACCCGCCGCCTACGTCGAGCTGGTCCTGGTGACGCTGGGCGCGGTGTGGGTGACCCGGGCGCTGCGGAAGAAGCTCGACCGGTACTGGAACGTGTACGAGACGTACCAGAATTCTCGGGAGACTCGGCCCCGCGCCACGATCTTCTACGGGCGCCGTTGCGGACCGGACTCGCTCCAGGCGCGGTTGATGAGCGGGTTTCCCGAGGTGAAGCTGGTGCCGTTGCCGAGCGCACGGCACAATTGCGCGTCCGTGCTGAAGCGTCAGGGTGCCTTGGGATCGGCCATCGTGGCGGAGATTCTCGAGGGGTTGAGGTCGGCTCGGGGAGAGGTCCGGCGCCAGAGGGCGTGACCGGACCCGTCCTTGCGGAGGGGCGAACCATGATTCGGGTGTTGCTTTGTGTGGTATGCACGTGGACCGGCTCGGCGCTCGCCGAATCGGTCGAGGTCGGCCCCGTGTGGTCGGGGCATCCGGTGGGGTTCGCCCTGCTCACCCACGGCGATCGCCAGTACGTGGCATACTACGACGACGAACGGCGCATGACGGTGGCGGCCCGCACCCTGGACGAGGAGGCCTGGGACAAGGCCGTTCTGCCGGAAACCCTCGGCTGGGACAGCCACAACTACGTGACCCTTGCCGTGGACGACGACGGCCAACTCCATCTCAGCGGCAACATGCACGCCACGCCGCTGGTCTACTTCCGCACGCGAGAACCGGGTGACATCCACACCTTTGAACGGGCGAGCATGGTGGGCGATCGGGAATCCCGGGTGACCTATCCGAAATTCCTCCGCGGCGCCCGGGAAGAGCTCATCTTCACCTACCGCGACGGCTCGAGCGGCAGCGGCGACCAGATCTACAACGTCTACGATGTCGAGTCGAAGGCCTGGCGCCGGCTGCTCGACACGCCCCTCACCGACGGGGAAGGCCGGATGAACGCCTACTTCCACGGCCCTGTCCGTCTCGCCGACGGCCGGTTTCATGTGGCCTGGGTCTGGCGCGATCATCCGGGGTGCGAGTCGAACCACGACCCCTGCTACGCGCGAAGCGCCGACCTCGTCCATTGGGAGACGGCGTCGGGCCGGCCCCTCGAGCTGCCCATCACGCTCGACAAGGCCGACGTGGTGGACCCCGTCCCGGCCGGCGGCGGCATCATCAACGGCAACGTGAAGGTGGGCCTCGATTCGCAGCACCGGCCGGTGGTGAGCTACCACAAATTCGACGAAGCGGGGAACACCCAGGCCTACAGCGCCCGGTTCGAAGGCGACGAATGGAAGGTCTACCGGACCAGCGACTGGGACTATCGTTGGGACTTTCAGGGGGGCGGCGCCATCGAGTTCGAGATCCGGTTGGGATCGGTCGAGGTGCACGGGCCGGGCACGCTGAAGCAGTCGTACAGCCACGCGAGGCACGGGTCCGGCGCGTGGCTCCTGGACGAAGCGACCTTCCAACCCCGGAAGGAGGACGAACCGAAGCCGACCCCGCCCGCCGCGGCCGAAAAGGTCGAATCCGACTTCCCCGGCATGGAAGTCCGTCGCGCGGGCGACTTGGGGAAAGCGCCCGGCCCCGGAGTGCGCTACACGCTCCGGTGGGAGGCGCTCCCGCCGAACCGCGACCGTCCGCGGGAGGGCGCCCTGCCGCCCCCGTCCATGCTTCGGGTGATCAAGCACACGCGCGAGTCCGAGGGGGAGTAGGAGCGGCGGTGCAAGGGCCTTTGACGTTCCGGCGGTGCGTCGGCGGGTTGCGTTTGAGGGCCGGGGGTCTTAGACTGGAACCGGTGAAGGGAAATGGACGCATCGTCCGGCGTTTGCGGCGAACGGCGCGGTTCCCCGGGGCGCGGAGACGGTGCACGACACAAACCGGGAGTCATATCCCCATGATCACGGGATATCGAGCGCTGCCGGTCCTCGTGCTGGGCCTGCTCTCGACCGTCGCCCAGGCCGATGCCATCCGCATAGACGGCCGGTGGCTCGAAGACGTCTACATCTCGTCGAGCGAGAACTTCCACTACGTGATGGACCCCCGAGACGGGACGGTCCGCAATGTCCGCTGCTCCGACGTTTCCGACG
>CAYVOE010000612.1:0-2883 GCA_964452795.1 uncultured Nitrospiraceae bacterium | reverse complement strand
GACGCCCATCGTAAAGTAAGAAAGACGGCCGGGGGCGGCGGATAGGACCACCGACCCCGCCCCCGGCGAGCGCAACACCCTCGGCACGGGTCGCGGGGATTCCAGATCGGCCATTCCTTCCGGACGCCCCCGCCTGTCGACGGGATTACCCTTGACAACCGGGCCGTCGGAAGGGAACACTAGGCCGATTTGCAATCGCATCGGTCTCCGGGGCGCCGGTAACGACAGGAGCATGGAACCTGCGTGAAAGCGCCTCCGGACTCGAAATCGAATCCGAGTCCCTTGGGTATTCACGCGGAAGGCGCACAATAAATGGCGGAAGATCGGGCAAAAGCCCTGCAGCCGGGGGTGCATGTGCTGCATCCGCCGCTTCTGGCGGTGTACCGGGTCCTTCTCCTGTACGCGAACAACATGGGGAAGACCCCCCCCTCGGCCCTGGTCCGGCCCGCCCTGGTGCTGGCGGCCGGGGCCATTGTGCTGTGGCTGGTGCTGTGGGCCCTGCTGCGCAACCGGCTCAAGGCCGGGATCGTGGCCTCCATCCTCATCGTGGCGGTCCTCACGGGCTGGCACATCCTCGAATACGGCATCGCCACCCTGCTTCCCGCCCTGAGCGGCTTTCCCCCGGAAGGCTTCTATCTCCTCTACGCGGCCCTCATCGGGGCGGGCATGATGTGGCTGGTGCGCCACTACTGGGACCGGCCCCGGGCGGCGGCGCTGTCTCTGGCGGCCTCCATGGTGGGCGCGGTCGCCGTCTTCCTGGCCGTCACGCTCTGGCTGGCGCCCATCTACGGCCTCGGCCCCGCGTGGACCATGATCTTCTACGTGGTGGCCGTGACGGCCCTGGTCGTCTACACCATCCGCTGGGAAGGCCAGTTCCGCGCCCTCACCCAGACCGCCAACTGGTTCGCCATCATCCTCGTGGCCATCAGCGTGGCCCTCATCTTCGTCCACCGCCCCGCGGTCCATACCCCGTCGAACGTGGCCTTCTCGCCCGAAGAAGCCGCCGAATGGAAGCCCGCCCCTCGGCCCGTGGAAGGCTGGCCCGACATCTACTTCATCATGCTCGAGGGCTACGCCCGGGACGACGTGCTCCGCCACGACTACCACTACAACAACCTGCCCTTCTTCCAGGCCATGCGGGAGCAGGGATTCGAAGTGGCCGAGCACAGCTTCGCCAACTACTCGAGCACCGTGGCGTCCCTGGCGTCGTGCCTCAACATGGACTACGTCCAGGCCTTGGCGGACGTGGACACCCTCGGGTCCGTGGACCTGCTCAACCTCTACCACGACAACCGCGTCTACGGATTCCTCAAGGAGCTGGGCTACGAGATCGTGGTGTTCTCGCCCGGGGTCGAGCTGCTCGAGCCCCGCGCCGCGGTGGACCGCATCCTGGCGCCGCCCGGAGCGCTGAGCGAGTTCGAGTCCGTGTTCCTCGACACCACCGCCTTTGCGCGCGTCCTGGAGATGACCGACTACTGGCGCCACGGCTCGGTCCACCATTCGAGCGATCTCATTCAGCGCCGCCGCGTGCTCTATGCCTTCAACGAATTGCGGGCGCTGGCGCGGAACGCCGGATCGATGCCCCGCTTCATCTACGCGCACCTGCTGGTGCCCGAGGCTCCCTTCCTCTTCGACCGGGAGGGCGGGTGGCCCCGCGAAAGCGCCGCCCTGCGCGATCACACCGACGACCGCGGCGTCACCACCACCAGCCTGTCGGAATACCGGAGCCCCTACGTGGACCAGCTCCACTACACCAACGGCATGATCCACGACACGGTGCGGGAGATCCTCGCGGCGTCGTCGAGGCCGCCGGTCATCCTCATCGCTTCCACGCGCGGACCCGGCGTGGTCTTCAAGACCGAAGTCGAGCGCCTCTCCGGAGAGCGGATCCGGGCCCGGTTCGGCTGCCTCCTCATGACGTACTACCCCGACGGCGCCGGAGAACCCCCGCTGCCGGAGGAGGCGCCCTGCCTCGTCAACCTGTTCCGCACCGCCTTCAACCGGGTTTTCGGCACCCAGGCCCGACCCATGCCGCCCGAGGCCTTCGTCTCCACCGACGAGCCCGAGGTCGAGTTCCGCCCGGTGCCGGTCGAACCCTTGCTCGAGTGATTTCCTTCGCCATCACGGGAGTTTCCGCATGAAAATCAGCGTCATCGGCACGGGATATGTGGGTCTCGTCGTCGGCACCGGATTCGCCGAGAACGGGCACCGGGTCACCTGCGTGGACCGCGAGCCCGAGCGCGTCGAAAAACTGACCGCCGGCGAGCTTCCCTTCTACGAGCCGGGGCTGGAAGAGCTCGTGGCCCGCAACATCGAAGAGGAGCGCCTCGGGTTCACCCGGGACCTCGCGGCGGCCGTGGCCGATTCCCTTCTGGTGTTCATCTGCGTGGGCACGCCCCCGCTGCCCGACGGAACCCTCGACGTCTCCGAGGTCTTCACCGTGGCCGAGCAGGTGGCCGACGCCATGACGGGCTACCGCATCATCGTGAACAAGAGCACCTGCCCCGTCGGAACCACCGCCCGCCTGCGGGACCATCTGGCCGCGCGGACCTCCCATCCCTTCGACGTGGTGGTTAATCCCGAGTTCCTCAAGGAAGGCGCCGCGGTCGACGATTTCATGCGTCCCGACCGCGTGGTCGTGGGATGCGAAGACGTGCGCGTCGAGGAGATCATGAAGGAGCTCTACGCGCCGTTCCTGCGCACCGGCAAGCCCTTGCTCACCATGAGCCTCGAAAGCGCCGAGATGAGCAAGTACGCCGTCAACGGCATGCTGGCGACCCGCATCTCGTTCATGAACGAGATGGCCACCATCTGCGAGTCCTACGGCGCCGACATCGCCGCCGTGCGCGAGGTCGTCGCCGCCGACAGCCGCATCGGCTCCGC
>CAYVOE010000611.1:0-2885 GCA_964452795.1 uncultured Nitrospiraceae bacterium | reverse complement strand
CGACACCTTTTTCCTCACCGGCACCGACGAAAACTCGCTCAAGAACGTGCGGGCGGCCCAGGAGCAGGGGATCTCGACGAGCGAGCTGTGCGACCGCAACTCCCGGTTCTACCAGGACTTGCTCGGAGCCCTCAACATCTCGGCCGATTTCTTCATCCGCACCACGTCGCAGCTCCACATCGAGGGGGCCCAGGCCCTGTGGTCCCGGTGCCGCCCGGAAGACATCTACAAGAAGCACTACAGCGGCCTGTACTGCGTGGGATGCGAAGACTTCTACATGGAGAAGGACGTGCCCGACGGCATCTGTCCGGACCACAAGACCCCGCTTGAACGGGTCGAGGAAGAGAACTACTTCTTCCGCCTGTCGGCCTATCAGAAGCCCCTGGAAGAGCTCCTCGAGTCGGGTCGGCTGCGCGTGATCCCGTCCCATCGGCGCAACGAGATGCTCTCGTTCATCCGCGGCGGGCTCCAGGATTTCAGTATTTCCCGCAGCCGCGAACGGGCCGGCAACTGGGGCATACCCGTCCCCGGCGATCCCGGGCAGGTGATGTACGTATGGTACGACGCGCTGGCGAACTACGTCACCGCCCTGGACCTGCGCGACGGCAGCCCGCAGCTTCAGAAATACTGGCTCGACTGCCGGAAAAAGACCCACGTCATCGGGAAAGGGGTCAACCGGTTCCACACGGTCTACTGGCCGGCGATCCTGATGTCGGCGGGACTGCCCACGCCCGACGCGGTCTTCGTCCACGGATACATCACCATCAACGGCCAGAAGATCTCGAAGAGCCTGGGGAACGTCATCGACCCGGTGGTCCAGGTCGAGAAATACGGCCGCGACGCCGTCCGGTACTACCTGTTGCGGGCCGTGTCGCCCTACGAAGACGGCGACTTCAGCGAGGTCCGCTTCCGCGACGTGTACAACGCCGATCTCGCCAACAACCTCGGCAATCTGGCCCGGCGCATCGAGACGCTGGCCGTGAAGGCCCAATATTCCGCGCCGCCCTTCGCCGTTGCCGAGCCCCCCGAGGGTTACACGGCCGCCATGAACGATTTCCGCTTCAACGACGCCCTCGCCGCGCTCTGGAACCTCGCCAATGCGATGAACGCCCGTATCGAGGAGGTCAAGCCCTGGGAACTGCAGAAACAGGGCCGTGACGCCGAGCTTCGGGCCTTTCTCGACGAGATGGTTCGGGGCATTCGGGGTCTCGGCCACTGGCTCCAGCCCTTCCTGCCCGAGACGGCCGGCAAGATCCTGGACACGTTCAACGAGAGCGTCGAGCGGGGCGAGCCCCTGTTCCCGCGGCTGGCGTGAATAAAGCGGGCTCCGGCGCGTCTGTGTTCATAGGGAGTAGCGCGGAGCGTCTTCCCATCCGTGGTAAGATGAGCCATGGGCCAGGAAGGGAATCTGAGCTCGGAGGTACAAAGGAATGAAATCGCGGTTTGTTCTTGGAACCGTGGTGTTGGCGCTGCTGGCGGGAGCCCTCCAGGGTTGCCAGACCACGCCCACACAGGAAGGCGCCGTAGCCGGAGGGTTGCTCGGCGCCGCCGCCGGGGCCATCATCGGGAACCAGTCCCATGGTCGCAGCGGCGAAGGAGCGTTGATCGGTGCCGGCGTCGGCGCCCTGACCGGAGCCCTCGTGGGCGACGCGGTGGACGAGCACCGCAGCCGGTACCACCATCAGCCGGTGGCCGCCGCCCCTGCCCCCGCGGCCGCTCCGGTCTATCGCAGCAACGAGCGCGTGGTATACGGCCACTACGAGAATCGGGTGGTCCGGACCCCCTCCGGCGAGACCTACGAAGAGCGGGTCTTCGTGGAGGACCGGTGACCCGAGACCGACATCGAGACGTGCCGGGAACCTGAACCGGCACGTCTTTTTTCTGTCGGAAGGGGCCCTACACCCCAAAAGATGCGCATTGATAGCGTTTAGATTATAATTCGTAATATTATTCGCGCCGTCGTCGGTGAGAACCGCCGATGAACGGCGGCATTTGCGATTTCCGGGCGTCGGGGATGGCTCTATGCTGAATCAACGCACGTGGCGCACCATCGGAGCCGTGACCCTCACGGGCTGCGGGATCATGGGCCTCTACGGCCCCAACGTCCAGTACCGCGAATCGCCCCTCGCTTTCGCCGTCTACTGGACCGTCTTTCTCATCCTCTTGTTCGTCACTTTGTGGATGGTGCTCATCGATATCCGGTACATCCGCCTGCAGTACCGCGCCGGGCGCCGGGCCATCTTCATGGAAACCCTGGGCGACGAGGAATTCCGCCGATCCCTGCGGGGCGAAGGCGGCGAGCCCGGCGAAAAATCCGAGCGTCCGTAGGGTAATTCGGATCGTATCCGCACGTTCCGGGGGCGGATCGCTCCCTAACCCACCCCGTACGTCTTCTTACCCCACGGTAGCCTCTCGACCCTCCGCACCACGAAAACCTACGAAATTGTGCCGGATAAGCGGCTCCAAGGGGTGGGCACGGGCCTTGCTCTTCTCATCTGCAACGGCTCGGGGCTCCCCCGGCCGGACATCGCCCGTTCGCCGAAGAAGAGCCGCCGTTGCCTCCCTCCCCTGGGAGGGCGCGGGTCCTGGAATCCGTCCTTCAGGACCCGCGCTTCGTTGCCTGCCTCAGGCGCGTGCGTTCTCGAAGGCAGAGATCTTGTCTTCGTGACGCAGGGTCAGGCCGATCTGGTCCCAGCCGTTCAACAGACACTCCTTCTTGAAGGGGTCCACGTCGAAGGGGATTTCCCGGCCCGCGGGGGTCACGATTTTCTGATTCGGCAGGTCCACGGTCAGCTTGTACCCTTCGGTGGCGCGGACTTCGTGGAACAGCTCCTCGATAACGTCCGCCGGAAGCACGATGGGCAGCATGCCGTTGTTGAAGCAGT
>CAYVOE010000610.1:0-2886 GCA_964452795.1 uncultured Nitrospiraceae bacterium | reverse complement strand
TATGAGGCGCGGGGTCGGGTGTCGGTGGCGAGAAGATCCCCCTAATCGCCAACCTGCTCGCTGCAACTCTATCCCCTGCGGAGAATGTTCACTCGGCGTATCCGACCCGGCCGAACCCGGCGTACGCGCCTATCGGAAACGCAGCGCGTACAGGTCGGCGTCTTTCAAGGCGAAGCGGATCCGGACGGGTTGGCCGGCGAGGGCGGACACGTCGCCGCTGCCCTTCCAGGTGACGATCCGCTCGAACTCGTCGCCCACGATTTCGTCGCTGTCTTCGAGGGCGAAACCCGGCAGGGGCTGCCCGTCGGGATCCTGGAGTTCCACCCGGACGCCGCCCGCGGCCGACGTGGCGTAGTTGAGGACGAGCTCGCGGCCATCAAATACCAGGGGTCGGGTATGCATCTCGCCGCCTTCGTAGGGCGCGTTCACCGACGAGAAGCCGTCGACGCGGAGGACCTGGCGCTCGAGGTGGTGGGTGGGTTGGCCGTAGTTGCGCTGGATGTAGAAGGACATCTCGCCCTCGCCCGTGGGCACAACGCCGTATGCGGGGTAGTTGGTGCGGGAAGTCCAGTTGCCGAGCCCGGGCCCCGGCCGCACGAAGCCTTCCATGAAGGTTCGGTCGTAGACGTCGCCGCCGCGGCTGGTCATGAACACCGTGTCCGAACAGTCTCCGGAGTAGACGGCGTCGCCCCCCAGGGCCGCGGCCTGCTCGGGCGTCACCACCCGGCGTCCCGGCATGAACCGGGCGGCGAGGGCCACGTACACGTGGGGCGCGCGGAAGTAGGGCCCGGTCTGGTTGGTGTAGAGGTGTTCGAGGGGCGTGTCTCCGAAACGCATGTACACGGGCTCGGTCCAGTTGAGAAAGTCTGAGGAAGTGGCCCGGCTCACGGTTCGGATGCCCTGGTATCCGCCCTCGCTCCAGGTCCGGAAATAGCAGACGTACACCCCCTCCCGCTCCGACCAGAAGGCGACGTTCTGCGAATCAAAGGCGCCCTGGGTGATCACGGGCTCCTCGCGCAGCCGACGCCAGTTCAGGCCGTCCGCCGATGCGAAGGCCACGAGGCCGCTCCCGCTGGTGCCGGCCAGGGCTTTGTAGCGCTCGTCGGCGGCTACGCCGGGGCGTGTGTCGAGGAAAGGCGCGAAGTTGTGCGAGAAGGGCGCCGCGTTTTTCAAAATCACGTTGTTGTCGCGGGTGCCGTCGACCTCGTGCAGGCCCAGGTTCGGCTTGGTCCACTGTATGCCGTCGCGGCTCTCGGCGTAGCAGGTGACTTCGTTGTCCGAGCCGTCGCGACCCGCTATTGGAAGGCCGCGGTAGTACATGCGGAACAGGTCGCCGTCGCGAAACACCGTGACGTAGCCGCAGTACTTGCCTTCCCACGGGGCGTCGAAATTCAACACGTTCTCAGCGGACCGCGGCGTGTGCAGACGGAGCGATGCGCCGTCCAGGGATTCAATGAGAAACCGGTCTACGAAGGGTTCGAGGCGGTTTCCGATTTCGATGGTCGGCTCCGCCGCGGCGGCCGTCCACGCGGCCAGGGTCACACACACGAACATCCGCAAACGCAGCGACATCCCGTTCCTCCTCCCGATATGGTCCGAGTTTATGCCGTTTCCGAACTGCACTGTACCCCATTACGCCGTCTCAAGGCCACCGCGAGAGACATGCGCAAGTGTTCGGCATCAGGCGGGAACGGGAGGGATTCAGGGGATGGAAGATGTCGATGCGGGAGCGGCCGGGGATCAGTCCTCGTCTTTCTTCTTCCTGCCGGAACCGCTTTTCTTGCCGCCGCCGGTTTGCTTGTTTACGGTGGCCCAGGCGCGCCGTTCGGCTTCCTCTTCCGAAACGCCCTGCTCCTCGTAGTTCTCTTCGATGTGCTCGGCCATTCGCTTCTGCTTGTCGGTGTATTTCGACTTGTCGCCTCGGGGCATGATGGGAACTCCTGCGCGGGGGAAAGGAGGATGGTGTTTGAGGGGCCGACGGAACGCCGGCCTTCGGACTGTCGAGGGAATTATACCACGAACTCGGACGGGGTCAGCCGTTGAGACGTGCGAAGCGCTGGGCCGCCCGGGCCAGGTGCCGGTGCACGGCGGCGCCCAGGGAGGGGTCGGCCTCGAGGACCCGCTCGGCGTCGCGCCGGGCCTCGTCGATGAGGCGGGCGTCGCGGATGAGGTCGACGAAGAGGAGGTCCATGAGCCCGGCCTGACGCACCCCGACGAGCTCGCCGGGCCCGCGCAGGTTGAGGTCTTCCTCGGCGATGACAAAACCGTCCTGGGTCCGACAGAGGATCTCGATGCGCCGCTTGGCGTCGGGAGTCCGGGGCTTGCCCACGAGGAAGCAGTAGGACGGATGCGGTCCGCGCCCCACGCGCCCCCGAAGCTGGTGCAGCTGGGTGAGCCCGAACTGGCCGGCGTCTTCAATGACGATAGTGGTGGCCGTGGGCACGTCGATCCCCACTTCGATGACCGTGGTGCTAAAGAGGATGTCGATGGCGCCGCTCTTGAACCGGCGCATGATCTCGTCCTTCTCGGGTCCCGGCATGCGGCCGTGGAGCAGTTCCGTGCGCAGCCCCGCGAAGGTGGTCGACGACAGCTCCTCGTAGTGACGGATCACGGATTTGAGGTCGCTGGCGTCCGATTCCTCGACCAGGGGGCACACCAGGTAGGTCTGGAACCCCTTTTCGGCCTGCTCGCGGATGTAGCCGTAGAGGCGCGGCACCTGGGCCTGAGACACGTAGGAGGTCTTTATGGGCGACCGCCCTGGGGGCAGTTCGTTGATGGTGGAGATGTCCATGCCGCCGTACAACGTGAGGGCGAGGGTCCGGGGGATGGGGGTGGCCGTCATATGGAGCACGTCGGGCCGCCGTCCCTTGGCCGTGAGCGCCAGGC
>CAYVOE010000609.1:2129-2897 GCA_964452795.1 uncultured Nitrospiraceae bacterium | reverse complement strand
CCGTCCTGCGCGTTGCGCTGGGCCACCTGGGTGCCCCGGACGATGGAGCGGAAACCTTCGGCGATGGCCAGGCCCGCCGCGTCGTCGCTGGCCCGGTTGATCCGGAGACCGCTCGACAACCGCTCCAGCGAGCGGTTCAAGTCGTTCGTCGAACGGTTCAGGATGCGCCCCGCGTTCAGAGCGGCAACGTTCGTGTTGATGCGAAGACCCATAACGATTCTCCTCCTTGACAGGTTCGTGCGCTTCCATGCGCGCCTCTACCCAATTTCCGGGGTCGCGGGCCGCCAGAGCATCCGTACTCCGGCAGGACCACCCGGACTCCCGGGAAAAAGCAATAGGGTTCTGAGGTTTTTGGAGCGGATTGGGGAACGGTGTGTCGGTTCTACCGAAGGAGGGGCCGGGCTTAACCGGCAAAAGGCGCCGGGGCGCTGCGGCACGTTTTTCCTGGCTGGGCGCTTCCGTTCGCACTCACCCTGCCGGCGGCAAGTTCTGCCGCCGGAGGCAGGAAGGAAAGTTCTCCGGGGGATTCGACATCACACGGTCCCGCGGGGCGTGCCCCCTTCGCGGCCTGTGGCCGCCGGCGGCATTCGCACCCGCTTTCCGCGGTTCAACTGTGTCCGTGGCCCTTGCGAGAGCCGCTGCCACCGGGTCTTTCGATCCCGGTTCTTCTTCCTGAAGCGCAGCACCTCGGCTTCCGTGCCTCGGACGATTCTGGACTTTTGCGTCGAGCCCCCCAGAGGCTCGTGACAGGACGAAATATCGGCGGGT
>CAYVOE010000609.1:0-2119 GCA_964452795.1 uncultured Nitrospiraceae bacterium | reverse complement strand
AACTTAAGGGGTTATGCAAGGTATGCGGAATATGCGGAGCTTAGAAAACAAGAACAAAAAGGCGCCGTCGGAGCCGCCGAATCCGATCCAATTCGACCGGCTACGGCGGCTCCGTCGGCGGGTGCAGCCCCCCGCGGACCACACAACTCAGGCAAGGCACCGAACCCTGTGGAGGGCCGGCCTCGCTCGCGGCGGCAGCTCTCGATTACCCGACCCGGCGACCCGAAGGACAGGCGTCCCGGTTCGCTCCGGGATACGTGGAGACCGGGAAAACTTTTCCCTCCGTCCCGACGCCATGGTACTGGGAACCTCTTCGGAAGGACGACATCTCGACTTTAGGAAACCGCGCCAACCGGGAAGATTTGTCCCCTTTTAGACGGAGGACGACGGGGACAGCCAGGACCTCGCGGGCCGGCGAACCCTTTGATGCCTTTGCGATCGCGAAGGATAAGGCCCCATCCGTTCCCGGCGCTTGAATTCGCCGGACCAGACCCGTATTTTCAGTCCTTTGTGTGAAGGTTTAGCGCCCCGACGCTCACGACGCTCCGGCGGGGGTCGGGACCGGCGAAGCATTGTGCGGCGAAGGAGGACCCTCGTCCCATGAAAATCCACGAATACCAGGGCAAAATGCTCTTCCGGGAGTACGGCATCCCGGCTCCCGAGGATCGGGTCATCACCCGGCCCGATGAAGCCCCCGAAGCGGTGGACCAGCTCGGCCTGCCCGCGGTGCTGAAGGCCCAGGTCCACGTCGGCGGCCGCGGCAAAGCGGGCGGCGTCAAGCTGGTGAACGACCGGGAAGAGGCTCGGACCGTGGCGGAGCGGATCCTGGCCCTCACCATCAAAGGACTCCCGGTGCGCAAGCTCCTGGTGGCGCCGGCGGTCGACATCGCCAAGGAGGTCTACCTGAGCCTCCTGGTCGATCGGGGCGAGCGCACGGCCGTGTTCATCGGCTGCGCCGAGGGCGGCGTCGAGATCGAAGAGACCGCGAAAAATGCCCCGGAAAAGATCCTGCGCCACGAAGTGGCCGGACGCGACCTTACGAAGCTCAGCGAGGAAGGCCTGTTGCCCTTTGCCCGGCGCCTGCTTCCCGACGAAAAGCAGGCTCGGGAAGCGGCGGCCATTATGGTCCGCATGGGCCGCCTCTTCGTCGAGAAGGATTGCCAGCTCATCGAGATCAACCCGCTGGTGGTGGACGGGGACGGCCGGGTTATCGCCCTGGACGCCAAGGTCCTCCTCGACGACAACGCCCTGTTCCGGCACCCGGAACTGACGGAGATGCGCGACCTCGATTCGGAAGACCTCGACGAACTGGCCGCCAAACAGGAGGGCCTCAGCTTCATCCGGCTCGACGGAAACATCGGCTGTATGGTGAACGGCGCGGGCCTGGCCATGGCGACCATGGACACCATCAAGCATTTCGGCGGCGAACCGGCCAACTTCCTCGACGTGGGCGGGAGCTCCGATCCCAAGAAGGTCGTGACGGCCTTCCAGATGATCCTGAAAGACCCCAAGGTAAAGGTCATTCTCATCAACATCTTCGGCGGCATCACCCGCTGCGACGACATCGCCCGGGGCATCCTGGCCTCGCTCGAGCAGTTCGAGGTGCGGGTGCCGCTGATCGTTCGACTGGTGGGCACCAACGAAGAAGAAGGGCGGCGCCTGCTCGAAGGCACTCAACTGATACCCGTGCAGACGCTCGAGGAAGGCGCCACCCGCGCCGCGGAGATTGGAGGGCGGTCGTGAGCATTCTGATTGACGAGAACAGCAAGGTCGTGGTCCAGGGCATTACCGGGCGCGACGGCTCCTTCCACACGGCCCAGATGATCGAGTACGGCACGCGAATCGTGGCCGGTGTCACTCCCGGCAAGGGCGGCCAGACCGTCCTGGACGTGCCGATCTTCAACTCGGTGCCCGAGGCCGTGGACGCCACCGGCGCCACCGTGTCGGTGATGTACGTCCCCGCGAAATTCGCCAAGGACGCCATGCTCGAAGCCGCCCGGGCGGACCTCGAGCTGCTGGTGGTGATCACGGAAGGGATCCCCACCCTGGACGTGCTCGAGGCCTATGAGGCCCTCAACGACCGGCCCATCCGGCTCATCGGCCCCAACTGCCCGGGGCT
>CAYVOE010000608.1:0-2903 GCA_964452795.1 uncultured Nitrospiraceae bacterium | reverse complement strand
CCCGCACGAGCGCACCTTTCGGGGCGTTCTACCGCAGCCAGTCGGACCGGGACATTGACCTGCGGTCTCCTCAAGCCGCGTCCGGAGTCGCTGGAGCACGCAAGCCCTGGCGAGGAGACCTGAGTGAAGACCTTTCGGCAACGGTTTGAGCCAACTGGTGGTTGGCCGCGGAGCAGTCAGAAGAAGAACAAGAGACGGGATGAGAGGCGAACGTTTAGACTGCGGAACGAATCCGACGATATAAGGCAGGCGAGGCGGCCATCTCGACCCAGCGGATTGGCGCGCGGTGTCGTGATTCTAGTCGGTCTGTGGCTGTCCCTTATAGCCATAGCGGTGGTTTCGGTATTGTTGGGGTTGCTTGTGCAGCTCATCTCCCCTTCGGGTTAGTCAGGGCGTTCAAGGGGGGAGGGCAATCGCCGGCCGGGTGGGAGGTGGGACTGAAGCCCGACAAGTGGCAGGGGAAGGGCCTTTGGGACACGTGCTGCCCGGCCGACGCGGGCGGGACGACGTTTGACCCCAATCCTCCAGATCGCAGTGTCCCCGTCGACCCGCAGACGGGGCGGTTCTCCCTCCACGGGATCAGCCCTGGGGAGTATGCCGTCTTTGTAAGGACATTTACGGTGGATGTCCGACATCTGTGGGTGGGCGACTGCCGAGAGGAAAGAACCAGGAGACCAGCCGTTAGGGCGATTTCATAGCTTTACCAGAGGTAGAAAGGCGGTGTGAAATCGTGAGTCCAAAGGCGAATTTCGTGTCGACGGTGGTCGGTGTCCTGGTACTGTTCCTGTTGCTGGCGATGTGGCTGACAGGGCCATCTTCTGTGTACAGCCTGGGATTGTACTGCTTTACCGGAGTAAGCTGCATGGCAGGGTACGCGTACTTGGGCAGGTATGACCACGTTGAGGAACGATTTCAGGATCGATGGTACTTGTTGTTTCGTGCTTTTCTTCTGCACGGCAGCAGTGATGCTCTGGACCGTGAGGGCCTTCATGGTGGGATGAGGTCTGCTTCGGTAGTTGCGATGCAGTCGGGAAACGCAGACGCGATCGACGCGGGTCAGGGATTGGCACGGCGGAGCCGACGGCCTGCGGAGCGACAATCCGACTCCATAAGTCTCGCGTCCGAGGTTCCCCAGGAACTGTGGGAGTATCCGGAATGGGCGGGATGTTCCTGTACCTCGGCAGCAATGTGAGATAATTGGAGTCTCCCGGAAGGCTTCCGATGACGCACGAATTCTTCCGGGCCATAAACGAGGCGATGGAGCATTTGGTGTTTGCCGAGCCGCTCCGTGCTTTGCGGTGGATGGCGTTGCAGGCGCATTAAGACCTATTTTATGTGAGTTCGTACAATAGATATATCCGGAGTGCCGATTGAGGTCGTTTTCTGGCGGCCCGAGGAGTCTTGTATGGCCGAATCTCCGTCGAATGCAATGTTCCGGCTGGAGGGCCGCCGGGCCCTGGTCGTAGGAGGGGCCTCGGGGTTGGGACGTGAAGCGGTCCGGGCCTTTGGTGCCGCGGGTGCCCGGGTGGCGGTGCTCGATCTCAACGAGGAAGCGGCGAAGGCCGTTTCCGAGGATACCGCGGACGAGACGGGGCTGCCGAGCCTCTGGGGGAAGGTGGACGTGTCGCGCTATGAGGAGGTGCGGGACGCGGTGGCGAAGGCGGCGGCGGAGTGGGGAGGCCTGGATATCGCGGTCAACGCGGCGGGCATTGCCTCGGGCCTGGCGGAGGATATCACCCCGGAGGCGGTGTGGCGGCGGGTGATCGATGTGAATCTGACGGGTCAGTACTTCTGCTGCATTGAGGAGCGAAAGGCCATGCTAACGGGCCGGTACGGGCGAATCATCAACCTGGCCTCCATGTCGGCGAACATCGTCAACCGGTTCCCGAAAGCGTTCGACAGCGAAGCGCGCCAACTGGGTTTGTATTCCTATTGCAGCGCCAAGGCCGGGGTCAAGCACATGACCCGGGTCATGGGCGCCCTGTGGGCGGCGGACGGCATCCGGGTCAACTGCATCAGCCCCGGCTACATGGAAACACCGCTCACCACGGAGCTCTTTGCCGATCCCCGGGTCAAGTCCGCGCTGGAGGAAGACACGCCTGTCGGTCGGGTGGGGGTGCCGCGCGACCTGATGGGCGTGCTGCTGTTCCTGGCTTCGGATGCCTGCGAGTACATGGCCGGCAGCGAGATCGTCATCGACGGCGGATACAGCTTGTGGTAAGTACGAAGGGACGAACCGACGGAACTACCCTCCGGACCGGAAAGGCCGGGCGGCCCTTCCGGCCCGGAGAGGGATTTACCGGGGTGGAGGCGGCGGACCGCTTGACGGCTGCGACTGGCTGAGCTGTTGCTGCATTTCCTGGCCTGACTGCATGATGGATTGCTCGATCTGCCGCTGAGCCTCGATCTCCTCGGGTGACATGTTGTCTTCCATGACCAGGCTCGATTGCGAGCCCCCGCAGCTCCAGGTTACGCAGGAAAGCAGCAGAATTGCCGCGCAGCGCATCACGGACTTCATAGAAACCACTCCTCCAATCAATTGGGGCGGGGACTTCGCGTGACACCTGCACGCGTCCCTTCTGCCGCCGGCATCAGCCAAACCCGCCCGTGAGACCGAGGTAAACGCGGTACTGGCTGACCAGGCTGTTCTCCGGCGTGGGCGGATGAGCGATGGAGAGTGGCGCGGTACCGTAGCGCACGAAGGCCACGTGCCCGTCCATGTAGAGGATGTTGGAGCCGCCGGGGATGTGATTGAATCTTCCGGCCGAAATGTCGCCGGGTCGGTTCCAATCCTGGTTGCTGGCGGTCCAGGAATCCCACATGGTGATGAGATTGCTCTGGGCCCTGGCGCCGGCGGCGGGATTGTTGATGTCGGTGATGAAGAAGCGCTCGATCCCTTCCTT
>CAYVOE010000607.1:2501-2906 GCA_964452795.1 uncultured Nitrospiraceae bacterium | reverse complement strand
GGCTCCGCCGTCGTTTCATGTGGATCGGCTGCGCCAGTCGCCCGACGGCCACTACTTCAACGTGATCACCAACGGCTTCGGTCGCATGTACGAGTACGGCACGCGGGTGCCCGTGGAAGACCGCTGGGCCATCATCGCCTACATCCGCGCCCTGCAGCTCAGCCAGAACGCCATGCTCGACGACCTGCCGGAAGAAGGCCGGCAGCAACTGATGGGAACCGCCCAATGACGCTCGACGCCAATCTCTCGGATCGATTGAACCGCTTTCAGCGAACGGCCCTCATCGCGGCCGGCGTGGGCGCCGTGCTGCTCCTGGCGAGCATCATCGTCGGCGGGGTCGATTCGTTCTTCCGCGCTTACCTGTTCGGCTACCTGTCTTGGGCGGCCATCACCATCGGGTGCATT
>CAYVOE010000607.1:0-2491 GCA_964452795.1 uncultured Nitrospiraceae bacterium | reverse complement strand
CGGGATGCTGCACTACCTCGTCGGCGGGGCCTGGGGCGCCGTCATCCTTCGGTTCGTGGAATCGGGGATGCGCACCCTGCCGCTCATGGTGATCCTGTTCATTCCCATCCTTCTGGGGATGGACTCGATCTACTCGTGGGCCAACGAGACCCTGCTTCACAACGACGAGCATCTCCACCACATCATCGAGCTGAAGCAGCCGTGGCTCAGCGGGTGGTTCTTCATCCTGCGGGCCGTCGTGTACTTCGCCAGCTGGGCGGCCATCGCCTACTTCCTCAACCGCTGGTCCACGGCCCTGGACGAGACCGCCCATCCCCGGTTCACCGCCCGGTTGCGCCGGCTGAGCGGCGGCGCCATGCCCCTCCTGGTCCTGACGGTGACCTTCGCGGCCTTCGACTGGATGATGTCGCTGACGCCGATCTGGTTCTCGGGCATCTACGGCGCCATGGTGGGCGTGGGCATGACGCTCCAGGCCCTGGTGCTGGTCATCGTCCTGGTGGCCTTCGTCGCCCGGTTCGAGCCCATGTCGCAGGTGATGAACCGCAAGCTCTTCGGCGACCTCGGCAACCTGACGCTGGCCCTGGTGATGATCTGGGCTTACCTGTGCCTGTCCCAGCTCATCATCATCTGGTCGGCCAACCTGCCCGAGGAGACGCCGTGGTACCTGGCGCGCTTTGAGGGGCCGTGGGTCGTGGCGACCATCGCCATTGCCGTTTTCCACTTCTTCGTGCCCTTCATGCTCCTTCTCAACGGCGAGATCCGGCGCAGCGCCCGGGCCCTTTCCCGGGTCGCCTGGCTGCTCCTGTTGATGCGGTACGTCGACATGTACTGGCTTATCGCGCCGGCCTTCGACGGGCCGCACCCGCTGCTGCTGTTCCAGGGCATCCTGGCGGCGGTGGCCGTGGGAGGGGCGTGGATGGCCTATTACTTCTGGCAACTGAAGAGCAGGGCGCTGGTGCCGGTGAACAACCCGCACATGCGCGAGGTGCACGAACATGCATGAACATCGCTCCGACCATCAAGAGCCGGATCCCATAAGCCTGGAGCGCCGGCATGAACAGACGGACCTCAACGTCCGGGCCGTCGCCTACTTCATCGCGTACCTGTCGGTGGGCATGGTGGCCGTGGCGATCGCCATGGCGGGCCTCTTCTGGCTGCTGGTGAAGCAGGAGACGCGCCGGGACCTGCCCCCCTCGCCGCTGGCGGCGGAGGCCGCCCCCACGCCTGCGCCCCGGCTCCAGGCCCTGCCGGCCGTGGACCTGGCGCGGATGCGCGAGCACGACGAGGAAATTCTCAACAACTACGGCTGGGTCAGCCGAGAGGGCCAGGTGGCACGGATGCCCATCGACGTCGCCATGAAGCGCATGCTCGAGCGGCCCTATCCGCTCTGGCCCATCACAGAACCGGCACAGGCCGCCCCGGCGGCCCCGGCCGACCTCGAATCCGAGGCGACTTCGACCGAGCAGGCGGCTCCGGACACGACGCCTACCCCGGCCCCCGAGGTCGGCGTGCCGCAGTCGCCGCCGCAATTGTCCGAGGAGCCGGCGCCCGCGCCGACCCCGGTCGAGTAGCGGCGCGCAGAAAGGTGTGGTCCATGTTTCCTCTGAGAAGAGTCCTCTGCGGCTCGCTGGTGGCGGCGGTCGTCGCGACCGCCGGCGCGGCCCGCGGACAGAACGTCACGGCGGCGCCTCCCCAGGCCCCGCCGCCGACGGTGATGGAGAACGTCGCTTTCGATCAAAGGCTCGACGCAGCGCTTCCGCTGGACGCGGAATTCGTCGACGAGACGGGCAAGACGGTCCGTCTGGGCGACTATTTCGGCGATCGGCCCGTCGTGCTCAATCTCGTTTACTACGAGTGCCCCATGATGTGCACCGAAGTCCTCAACGGCCTGGTCGCCGTCCTGCGGGAGATCCCCTTCCAGCCGGGCAAGGACTTCGAGATCGTCACGGTGAGCTTCGATCCGAGCGAGACGCCGGAGTTGGCGGCGAACAAGAAGGACACCTACGTCAAGCAGTATGCGCGGCCGGGCGTCGAGGCGGGCTGGCACTTCCTGACGGGCGATGTCGAGTCCATCCGTCGGCTCACCGACACGGTCGGGTTCCGGTACCTGTACGACAAGAACGCCGACCAGTTCGCCCACGCCAGCGGCATCATCCTGTGCACCTCCGACGGCCGCACCTCCCGTTACTTCTACGGGATCGACTATCCGGTGCGGGACGTGCGCCTGGGGCTGGTCGAGGCGTCGCAGAACAAGATTGGGAGCCCCGTGGACTACCTGCTGCTCCTGTGCTACCACTACGACCCGCTTACCGGGCAGTACAGCATGGTGATCATCAACGTGCTGCGCCTGGCGGGAATCGCCACGGTCGTGGTGCTCGCGAGCTTCGTGGGTCTGATGGTACTCCGCGAGCGGCGCAAGCGGACCAAAGAGTCGGAACTCGAGATACATGCGTAATCCCAGTAGTACCTCTTGCCCGCGCGGGGCAAGTCG
>CAYVOE010000606.1:0-2912 GCA_964452795.1 uncultured Nitrospiraceae bacterium | reverse complement strand
ATGCCGAGGGTGCGGAGGCCGATCTCGTCGGCCCTTTGCATCAAGTGCCGTGGCAGTCGCTCGTGGGGCGGGGCGTTCCATTCCCTGTCGCGGTTGGCTGTCAGCCACGGCAGGATCTCCGACTCCGTGAACTCGCGGCAGAGCCGCTGGAAGTCGAGTTGCTCCTGAGTGAGGCCTTCGTATCGTGACAGCACCGTGCGGCAGCATACCGCAATAACGTTTGTGCAGGCGGAGGATCAGCGGTACTTCACTCCGGTGCCGGTGTTGAACACGACCGCGCGTTCGGAGCCGTCGACCCATCCTGCGGCGCGCAGCTTCTCGTAGGCCCCCCAGGCGGCCCCTCCCTCGGGGCAAACGTCGATGCCGGTGGAAGAGGCGAGGTCCCGGGCCGCAGGGGCGATCTCATGTTCGGGGATTGCCACTGCGGTCCCGCCCGTGTCGCGGACGGCCCGGAGGCACAGGAAGCCGCCGATCGGTGAGGGCACTCGCAGCCCGTAGGCCGACGTGACGGCTCCGGCCCATGGCTCTGTGCGCTCGGCGCCGGTCTCGTAGGCGCGCACCACCGGAGCGCATCCCGCCGCCTGCACCGATACGAGACGGGGGCGACGGTCGTCGATCCAGCCGAGCGCCTGCATCTCGTCGAAAGCCTTCCACATGCCCACCAACCCGGTTCCGCCGCCGGTGGGATAGACGATGACGTCGGGGAGTTCCCGGCCCAACTGCTCCCAGATCTCATAGGCCATCGTCTTCTTGCCCTCGATCCGGTAGGGCTCCTTGAGGGTGGACAGGTCGAAGTCCTCGGCGGCCCGGTGCTCCGCCAACCACTTGCCGGCATCGGCGATGGTCCCTTTCACCAGTTCCACGGTTGCCCCGTAGTGGCGGCACTCCTCGATGAACGCTCGGGGGGTGTCCTCCGGCATGACGACCAGCACGGGAACGCCGGCGGCTGCCCCGTAAGCCGACAGGGCACCGGCGGCGTTCCCGGCCGAAGGCGCCACGAGACGCCCGGCGCCCAGGGCGACGGCGGCGGACACTGCCATGCTGATCCCACGGGCCTTGAAGGATCCGGTGGGGTTGCGGGCCTCGTCCTTGATCCACACGCCGGGTCGTGCCTCGAGCAGCGGCGTCCATCCCTCTACGAGCGACACCGCTTTCGAGGGTTCGACCGCCAGCAGTGGGCCGTAGCGCCACATCGACGATACGGAGGCATCGATCACGTCGTCGGGGGCGCCAAGGTCGGCGAGTTCCAGGTCGACCCGAAGGGGCATCCCGCAGTTCGGGCATGTGGTCTGGAGACGGTCGGCGGGCGAGGCCTGGCCGCAGTCGAAGCAGGTGAGGGTGATGATCGAAGGGGATGGGGTCATGACGTCAGGTTGCCAGGTCCGGGAAGGGGTCGAATCCGGCGCGAGAAGGGGTCCGGCGATGGCCGGACCCCTTCACGCGGTTGGGGATCAGAGAGCGTCGGGATCGGGGTTGCGCGGGATTCCCAGGATGTCCTGCGCCTCCCACAGGTAGGTGAAGTCGACGTAGTCACGCCATTCGGCGCCCTCGGGGACGTCACCCGTCGTCTTCAGCTCCTCGATGAACGTGTCCATGGCCTCGACGTCGAAGCCGCCGTCCGGGCTGAACTGATCGATTTCGACCTGGTACAGCTCCCGGAACTCGTCGGGGATCTCGAATCCGCGCTCGACCATCATGTCGAACGCCTGCTCGCGGTTGGCCTCGTCCAGCACGAACTGGCGGCCGCGTAGCTCGGCGACCAGGAAAGCCACCGCCGTGTCGTGGTTCTCTTCGAGCCAGCCGCCCATGGCGGCGAAACACTCCTGGGGGGCCGGGAACAGCTCCTCGTAGATGAACTTGCCGCCCGCCTCCTCCAGAGCGAAACGATGGCGGGGGAACACGCTGGCGCCCTGCACCGTGTTGGCGAGGAGCGCCTGGAGGCGCCCGTCGGAGCCGCCGGAGGTGGGCACGAAGTTCACCTGGCTGGGGTCGATGCCCATCCGCTCGAGGATCTGGCGCTGCACGACCGTGTTACGGCCTTCGAGCTGGCCCCCGGTGATGCTCTTGCCTATCAGGTCCTCGGGCTCTTCGATGCCCGGGGCCACACCCATGATCTGCCACTCGTTGACCCGGTAGAGCGCGATGATCTTGAGGGGCTCGCCGCTCTCGTGGGCCGAACCGATGATCACGTTGGTGTCCGCATGGGTCACGTCGAGGCTCCCGCCGATGAGACCGGGCACGTACTCCTCCGAGAGGATGTACTCGATCTCCTCGATGCCGACCTCGTCGAAGTACCCCAGGGCGTCCGCCATGTGATAGCCCCATTGGGCGGCGTAGTTCGGGTTGAAGTCGCCGATCGTGATCGTCGACAGGTTCGCCGTGATTCCTGTCCCGCCGGCGGCGGTGGAGCCGGGGGCGGCGGTCGTGGCCGCGCCGGCCGCCGTCGTCGTGGATCCTGCTCCGCCTCCGCAGGCGGCGATCACGGCGCCGGCCAGCCCCATGCCTCCCAGTTGGAGGAACCGCCGGCGGTTCAGCACCAACTTGGCATTTTCTTTCGTCGTCATCCTTCCTCTCCTCTGTTTCCCAGGCGCCCCACGAGAGGGCAGCATGCCTTCCGTCCGTCCAGGTTTGACCTCAGAGCCGGTCGAGGCGCCGCCAGGGGGCGACGGTCGATTCGAGCCAGCGGGTGAACTGAATGAGGCTCAGCGACACGACCACGAGCAGGAACAGCACGGCGTACAGGAGGGCCGAGTTGAAGGTGTCGGCGGCTCGCTGGATGAGATACCCGAGGCCTTTGGCCCCGCCGAATATCTCGGCGATGATCACGCCGACCAGGCCCCGGCCGATTCCCTGTTGGATGCCGGAGATGATGAAGGGAAGCGTGTAAGGGAAAACCACCTTGGTGTAGAGCT
>CAYVOE010000605.1:0-2918 GCA_964452795.1 uncultured Nitrospiraceae bacterium | reverse complement strand
AGGCGCCGTCGGTGGCCTGTACGACCTGGAAACCGAGGCGCTCAAGCATGTTCTTCTGTGTTTCAGGCGAAACGTCGGCGCCTAAGAGGAGTTTCGTTCGGTCGAATCGAAGTTCCACCTCGTTCTGAGGCACCGGGTTCGGATAGGCGTCCAATTGACCCGGGGCGATGGTGCCGCCGGCGACTTCCTGAATCAGTTGGGCGGCGCGGTCGATGGCATAGGGAGCCATTTCGGGGTCGGCGCCTCGCTGGAACCGCTGGGCCGCCTCGGAGAGGAGTCCCAGGGTGCGGGCGGTCCGGCGCACGGAAGCGGGGAGGAAGTAGGCGCTCTCGAGGAGCACGTTGACCGTGCCCTCCCCCACTTCGCTGTCAAGCCCGCCCATGACCCCCGCCACCGCCACGGGGACCTTGGCGTCGGCGATGACCAGCATGTCGGGCGCGAGGGTCCGGGTTTCCCCGTCGATGGTGCGGATCGTTTCGCCGGCGCGGGCGGTGCGGACCACGATGCGGTTCTCGGTCAGCTTGTCGTAGTCGAAGGCATGGAGCGGGTGACCGGTCTCCATGAGGACATAGTTGGTGACGTCGACCACGTTGTTGATGGACCGCATTCCGGCGGCGGCCACGCGCCGGGCCAGCCAGTCCGGCGACGGTCCGACCTTGACGCCCGTGATGACCCGGCCGATGTATCGCGGGCAGAGGTCGGGATTCTCGATGGTAACCGACGACAGCTCGGCGGCGGGTCGCCCCGATTCCTGGAGCTGCACCTCCGGCCGGCGCCAGGAACGGTTCAGGAAGGCGGCCAGTTCCCGGGCGGTGCCGATCATGCCGGCCCAGTCGCCCCGGTTGGGCGTCACCTCGATTTCGAAGACCGCGTCGTCGAGCCCCAGAAGAGGCACCACGTCCCGGCCCACGGGCATGTCGGGAGGCAGGATGAGGAGCCCCGCGTGGTCCTCGCCCAGGCCGAGTTCCCGGGCGGAGCACATCATGCCCTGGGACTCGATGCCCCGCATCTTGCGGCGTCCGATCTCGAACCCGCCGGGGAGGGAGGCCCCCACGAGGGCGGTGGGCACCCGGTCCCCCGCTTTCATGTTCTTGGCGCCGCAGACGATCTGGAGCGGTTCGGATTCGCCCACGTCGGTCCGGCATACGACAAGCTTGTCGGCGTTGGGATGGGGCTCGATGGACAGGATCTGACCCACCACCACGTTTCGGATCTCGGCGCCGGGCCGCTCGATGGCCTCGATCTCGAGTCCGAGCATGGTCATTTCGTGGGCGAGATCGTCCACGGGCAGATCGAGGTCGATGAACTCCTTCAGCCAATTCAGAGAAATGCGCATTTTCAGAGCTGCTCCAGGAACCGCAGGTCGTTTTCGTAGAGGTGGTGGATGCTGGGGACGGCGTACCGCAGCATGGCGATGCGGTCGATGCCGAATCCAAAGGCGAAGCCCGTATATCGCTCGGGGTCGTAGCCCGCGTATTCGAACACGCGGGGATTCACCATGCCGCAGCCGAGGATCTCGAGCCAGCCGGACCGCTTGCACAGGCGGCAGCCCGCCCCTTTGCAGATGGCGCAGGAAATGTCCACCTCCGCGGACGGTTCCGTGAAGGGGAAGAAGTGGGGACGGAATCGCATTTGCGTGTCGTCGCCGAAGAAGCGGCGGATGAAGTGGAGCAGGGTGCCCTTGAGATCGGCCATGGTGACGCCCTCGTCCACCAGGAGCCCCTCGAGCTGGTAGAACATGGGGCTGTGGCTGGCGTCGGCGTCGACCCGGTATACCCGGCCCGGGGCCACCACGGCCACCGGCGGCGGCGTCGATTCCATGACGCGCATCTGGACCGGCGACGTATGGGTCCGCAGGACCACCCCCGGCTTCACGAAGAACGTGTCGTGGGAGTCGCGGGCGGGATGGTCGGGCGGCGTGTTGAGGCTGTCGAAGTTGTAGTACTCGGTCTCGACGTCCGGCCCGGTGGCCACCTGGAACCCCAGACCCTGGAAAATGTCGAGGATTTCCTCGGTCACCCGGGGGATGATGTGCATTCGGGCGCGGCGGATCCGGCGTCCCGGCAGGGACAGGTCCACGGGCGGTCGGCCGTCGGCGGAGGCCCGGGCGGCGAGTTCCGCGTTCTTGTCCTTGATGGCGTCCGTCAGGGCGTTCTTCAACTCGTTGGCCGCCTGGCCCACGTCGCGGCGCAGGTCCTCCGGCAGGTCCTTGAGGGAGCGCAGGACCTCGGTGAGCTGGCCGCTGCGGCCCAGGACGCGGACCCGGACCTCTTCGAGGTCCTTGGCGCCGGCGGCGCGGGTCACGGCCTCGAGTGCCGCTGCGCGGATCTGCTCTATCCTTTCTTTCATGACACGCAAGTTCCTTTATCCGCTTCAGGCCACTGGCCCGGGGTCGTCCACCATCCGCGGCGCCTTCGCGACGCCCGTCACACGCCGCCTTTGAATAACGCCGTGCCTCTGCGCACGTGGGTGGCGCCTTCCTCGATCGCCACGGCGTAGTCGTTGGTCATTCCCATGGAAAGCTCGGCGAGTTCGTGGCGTTGCGCGAGCTGGCGCAACGAGGCGAACACGGTCCGTGCCGCTTCCGGGTCCTCCACGAAAGGGGCCATCGTCATGAGCCCCCGGATCCGAAGGTGCGGGAGCTTCGCGAGGGCCTCGAGCGCCTCGGGCAGGGTTTCGGGAGAAAACCCGTGTTTCGAGGCCTCGCCGCTCACGTTGACCTGCACGAAACCCTCGAGGATCCGGTCCGCCTCGGCGGCGCTCCGGTCGAGGCGCTCCCCCACTTCGACCCGGTCAATGGAATGGACCCAATCGAAGCGGGCGGCCACGTCGCGCGCCTTGCGCCGCTGGACCGTGCCGATCATGTGCCAGCGGGCCGGCTGCCCCTCGAGGGCCGCCATCCTCTCCCCCGCTTTTTC
>CAYVOE010000604.1:0-2925 GCA_964452795.1 uncultured Nitrospiraceae bacterium | reverse complement strand
CCTCGCAATGACGGGGAGGGGCAGGCTCACAGCCCCGTCCAGCGCAGTCCTCGTAGTCTTACAACCGGTGCTGCCGATATCGAACCCGAAACGGCCCCATCCAATGGTTGAGCTGAAGCGCTGCGCATGTATCCCCTTCAGAGACAATCCAGAGACTACGTAGGCGGCAGCGGCGGAGTGGATCAGGCGGTGGCGGCGAGGAATTCCTGCCGGGTGAGGGTGTAGAGATTCAGGGGGACGGCGTCGAGAAGGAAGGTCTTGCGGTAGGTCATGCCGAGCTTCTCGAGGACGCGGTCGGAGGCCAGGCTTCGGGGGTTGGCGATGGCGACGACCTCCTCGTGTCCGAGCTCGAGGAAGGCGTGGCGCAACAGGGCGGCGCCGGCTTCGGTGGCGTAGCCGCGGTTCCAGTGTGGACGGGCGATGTAATTGCCGATCTCGATGCGGGGCTCCCACTGCAAGGCCTCGCGCACGGCCGCGCTCAGCGGCGCCAGCCAGCAGACGCCGAGGAACTCGCCCGTGGCGCGGTCGGTAATGGCGTTCCAACCCGTCTCGGTCTGTTCGTATTCCGCCAGGATGCGCGCGAGTTCCTTGCGGACGCGCTCGCGCGACCAGGGGCCGCCGATGTAGCGCATGGTCTCGGCGTCGCCGAACAGCGCACACAGCGACTCGTAGTCCCCCTCGTCGAGCCGGCGGAGCACGAGACGTTCGGTGCAGATTTGGCTGACGGTATGGATGACTCTAACTCCCGACGGAGAGCCCGGACCGGGGGTCCTCAATTGAGGCGACAGGCGGGTTCGCCCGTCTCTTCCCGATGGCGCACGCCGCAGGCCTCGTGAAGCGCGCAATGGCGGCAGTCGGACTCGGCGAGCATGTCGCAGTCCGAGGGTTTTCCGCTCCAGCGACGGGCCAGGTCCTGGACGGCGCACCAGGCGGCGCTCAAGGCGAGCACGGCGGCCACGGCGATCAAGAATTGGTGCATCACGTTTCTTATCCTCCGAGCCCGGCGAACCCCATGAAGGCCAGCGACAGGATGCCGGCCACCAGGAGGCTGAGGGCGGTTCCGCGGACGGCGCCGGGGACGTCGGCGAGGTCGAGCTGCTGGCGCAGGCCGGCCATGATGACCAGCGCCAGGGTGAAGCCGCCGCCGGCGCCGACCGCGAACGCGAGGCTTTGAGCCAGGTTGTACTCGCGGCTGGTTTGAAACAGGGCCAGCCCGAGGATGGCGCAGTTGGTGGTGATGAGGGGCAGGTATATCCCCAGGGCCCGGAACAGGGCCGGACTGAAGCGCTTGATGAACATTTCGACGAGCTGGACCGCCGACGCGATGACGGTGATATAGGCGATGATGGTGAGATAGGTGGCGTCGTACCGAACCAGGATCGCGTTGATGGCATAGGCGCACAGGGAGGTGACGAGGAGGACGAAGCTCACGGCCACCCCCATGCGCCACGCCGTGTCCAGCTTCCCGGACACGCCCAGGAAAGGGCAAATCCCCAGGAAGGTGGCGAGGACGAAGTTGTTGATGATCAGGGCGTCGATGATGATCGTCGGTATGGGCGTGGAATTCATGACCGCTGCGCGACCTCCTCGAGACGCTTCCGGCTGCGCCGCTCCCGAACCACGCCGAAGGCCAGCAGCCACAGGCCCAGGGTGAAGAATCCGCCGCTGGGAAGGATGAAGAGGGACCATGGCTCGAAATGGGGCCCGAAGAGGCTGTAGCCGAGGAAGGTCCCGTTGCCCAGGATTTCGCGCACCGACGACAGGCACAACAGGGCGAAGGTGAAGCCGGCGCCCATGCCGAGGGCGTCGAGGGCGGATTTCTTTACCGTGTGGTGCGACGCGAAGGCCTCGGCGCGCCCCAGGATGATGCAGTTCACCACGATGAGCGCGATAAACGCCCCCAGGGCCTTATAAAGCGGAAGGCTGATGGCGTGGATCGCGTAGTCCACCACGGTCACGAAGGTGGCGATGATGAGGATGTACGTGGTGATGCGCACCTGCCGGGGCACCCAGTGGCGGACCAGCGACACAAAAATGCTCGACATCACCAGGACAAAGGTGGTGGCCACGCCCATGGCGATGCCGTTGATCACCATGTTGGTCACGGCCAGGGTGGGGCACATGCCGAGGACCTGAACAAACACCGGGTTCTCCCGCCACAACCCCTTGAGAAAGGTGTCCATGTCCGTGGGAGTCCCGGCAACCGAATGCAACGCATCAGCCATGGGCGCCTGCCTCCAACGTACCGAGGTTCCGCCGAATCACGGGGATGACGCGGGCCGCGCTGTCCCGCAGCATCGTTGCCACCGCCTGGGTCGATATGGTGGCGCCCGAGATCCCGTCGATCTGCCAGGACTCGGTCTTTTGGCCGGGTTTCACGGCCGTAATGGGATGGACCGGCGCGCCTCCCTCGTCGACCCGGACGTCCATGCCGTCGAAATTGGCGAGGAAGGCGGGGTCCTTGGCGATCTTGTCGCCGAGGCCCGGCGTCTCCTTGTTCTCGAGGATGCAGAGGCCGGTAATGACCTGTCGATGCGGGTCGTACCCGTAGAGGCCCTTGATGACGTCCGAGTAGCCCTTGGCGGAGGCCTCGATGGCGACGCCGGCCAGGGCACCCGATTCGGTATAGGCCGCGTGAATGCGGGCGCTCAGCGTCCGCCCGGATTTGGGGTCGAAGGGCGTCAGTTCCCCTTCCGGGGTGACGCCGAAGGTCACGCGCCGGATCGCGTCGGGCACGACCTCGAAGACGGCCTGCTCGATGGCGGCGGCCTCGTTGGCCTCGATGAAGGGGAGCGTGCCCCGGTAGGCCAGCACGATGACGATGCCCGACAGGGTGGCCACCGTCACCAGGGTCCGAACCATGCGAACGCTGTCGGAGGCCGCTTCTTTGGCCGGCGGACGCGGGACGCGGTCGTTCGGGTGTGC
>CAYVOE010000603.1:0-2929 GCA_964452795.1 uncultured Nitrospiraceae bacterium | reverse complement strand
CATGTGCCAGCGGGCCGGCTGCCCCTCGAGGGCCGCCATCCTCTCCCCCGCTTTCTCGACCCGATTCTCGCCGAAATCCCGAACGCCCAGGTCGTGGAGGATGCGCACTTCGTCCGGGCCCACCGATTTCGTCACGGCCACCAACGTGACCGCGTCGGCGGGACGTCCGCTCCGGCCCGCCGCGGCGGCGATGCGTTCGCGCACCCGCGCCAGGTTTTCTTCAATTCTCGCGCGTGGATCTGACAAAATGCAGGATTCCTACCCAAGCCTGAGGAAGTCCCCTATGATACGCCCGCCGTCCCCCGGGTTCAACTGCCGGGCGCCCGAGAAGCCCTACTCTTCGCCCTCCCAATAGCGGTCGAACTCCCGCTTCACCCGGGCGAAGAGGGCCTCGTCGATGGGGTAGTACGGCGCCCGGGAAAAGCGTCCGCCTTCGAGCCAGCCGGACAGGGCGCCCCGGGCCTTGCCGACGATGCCGTGGAGGTGTCCGGCCTCGCGCCAGATTGACACGTGGCGGGCCTCCCATTCCAGGAGGCGCTTTTGCATGGGCCGCGCCGCCTCCCACTCGCCGGCGAGGCAATGGTCCACCAGGCGCCGGGTCCACCGAGGCAGCGTGTTGGCCCAGTAGCTGCACACGCCCGCGGCGCCCAGCATCGCGGCGAAGAGGGTGGCGTAGTCGCCTCCGGCCAGGTGGCTCAGGCGCGGGGCGCCGCCGATGCACTCGGCCATGGCGAGGGCGTCCGTGGTGCCCAGTTTCACGCCGATCAGCCGTTCCGGATGGGCTTCGTGGAGGCGGGCGTAGTCCCGGCCGGTCATGGTGAGGCCGGTGCGGGGCGTGTTGTAGTGGACCCAGCGCGCCTCGGGCACGGCGCGGGCGACGTCGTCCCAGAACCGGGAGACGTCGTTCCGGCTCAGGGGCATCCAGAAGGGGTAGGCCACGTGGCAGCACACGATGCCGTGGTCCCGGCAGATCCGCATGCGGTCCACAATGCCCGCCGTGTTGCACCACGTGACGCCGGCGGCGGCCGCCATGCCCGTCGGTTCCATGGCCCGGGCGAAGGCGGCGATGACGCGCTCGAACTCGTCCCGTTCCACGGCATAGAACTCGCCGTCGCTGTCGGTGGTGTAGACCCCGTCCATGGGGATCTCGGCGTAGCGTTCGATGTTGTGCTCAAAGGCGCCGGAGTCGAACCGCCCGCTGGCGTCGAAGGGCGTCGGCGCCGCCGCCCACAGCCCCTTGAGATCGCCTGCCGTTCGAACGCTGCGCATGTCGCCCCCCTTTCCCCTGTCGTTCGATGTCCGCTCCGCCGGAACGGCGCCTGCTTCCCGTTAGGCCACCGCCCCCGAAAGGCGGGCGCGGCGTTTGGCGCACAGGCCCGACTCGTCCCGGCGCATGAGGGTGACCATGACGGCCTTCTGCGCGTGGAGCCGGTTCTCGGCCTCGTCGAAGACGACCGATTGAGGGCAATCCATGACCTCGTCGGTGACTTCGAGTCCGCGTTTGGCCGGAAGGCAGTGCATGAAGATGGCGTCCGGCTTGGCCAGGGACAGGGCGCGGGCGTTGACCTGGTACGGAGCGAAGATCCTCTCCCGTTCCTTCTGCTCCTTTTCCTGCCCCATGCTCGCCCAGACGTCGGTGTAGATGGCGTCGGCGTCCTTCAGGCCCTCTTCGAGGTCGTGGGTAATCTGGATTTCGCCCCTGGCCTCGCGCCGTGCGAATTCGGTGACCTCCGGGTCGGTTTCGAAGCCCGGCGGGCAGACCAGAGCGAAGTTCAGGGGGATGCGGGCACAGAAGTGCAGCCACGAGGCAGCCACGTTGTTGCCGTCGCCCACGATGGCCACCTTGAGGTCCTGGAAACGGCCGCCCTTGTGTTCGCGCAGGGTCTGGGCGTCGGCGAGGACCTGGCACGGGTGGAGCTTGTCCGTGAGGGCGTTGATCACGGGGATGGAGGCGTGGCGCGCGAGCTCGACGACGGCTTCATGGCTGAAGGTCCGGGCCATGATGCCGTCGACCCACCGTTCGAGGTTATGGGCCACGTCGGGCACCGATTCGCGTTCGCCGAGGCGGGAGCCGTCGCCGCCCATGACCACGCCGAGCCCGCCGAGCTGATAGATCCCGGTTTCGAAGGTGACCCGGGTGCGCAGGCTGGGTTTCTCAAAGATCATCACGAGGGTCTGTCCCTCGAGGGGGCGGTAGGGCTGCCCTTCGCGCTGCATGCGCTTGATGGCGTCGGACAGATCGAGCAGCTCGAGGATGTCGTCGGTGGCGAGATCCGCCAGGGACAGGAAATCGAAGAACATCACACCCCTCCCAAGGCGGCCTCGAAGGCCACCATCGCCTGGTCCACGTCGTCGCGGGTGATGACCAGCGGCGGCACGAAACGCACCACATTGGGCCCCGCGGGTCCGCAAATGACCCCCTCGTCCAGCATGCGCTCGATGACCGGGGACGCGGCGTCTTCGAGCTCGACGCCGATCATGAGGCCCTTGCCCCGCACGTCGACGATGCGCGGTCGGCGGGCAGCGAGCTCGCGCAGGCGACCGAGGAAGTAATCCCCCACCTCCGCGGCGTGCATGGCGCCGTTCGTCAGGAAGTCGGAGTCGAGGTCGCGGCGATCGCCGACCCGAGCAGGACTGAACGTGAAGCCGGGCACGAGGGAATCCACCACCACCTGGTAGCGATACTCGATGATCTCGCCGCTTCGCTCCCGGAAGACCGGGACATCACGGAACGAGTAGTACCCGTCCACCTGCGACTCGGCCGTGCTCGAGAAGGCGTCGTTCTTCGTCCACACACCGTCCACGAGCTGGAACTGCTCGAGGCGCAGGCTCTGGCCTGCGATGCCGGGCTCACCAGGGTCCTGCACTCCATCGCGGTCGATGTCGTTCCACACTCGGTTGCCGAGCACCGCTGTTTCAAGACGCTCGT
>CAYVOE010000602.1:0-2932 GCA_964452795.1 uncultured Nitrospiraceae bacterium | reverse complement strand
GCAGGCGCAGGGCGAAGAAGCGTTCGTTGTCGCAGTTCTCCGCGATGTACTCGTTATTGCTCGTGAGGTCATAGGTGGTGCGAGGCACCCCGAAGCACACGGCGAAGGTCTCGCGGCCGGGATAGGTCTCCGCCAAATCCTGTCGCAAGTCGTCGAAGGTATACCGGTCGATAAGGGGCCCGCCGCTGGCGAAAAGATCGTCTGCCGGTGCGACCTTCTCATTCAAGATATGGATATGGAAATCCAGGATGCGCCGGGGCAGGAAGTCTTCAAACTCCTCGTCGAAGATCCTTCGATTCCGTTCGTGCTTCGTCGTCTCGCGCCACATGTGGTGTCCTTTCTCGGGGCCTTTTTGTGGTGTGGCCCTGCCTTCGGCGGTATCCTGCGTTCGGCGCCCCGCCGGGGTATCCAGGATTGGCCGGCTACTGAGATTGGGTGATAAGGGCCTCGAACCGTTTCATCAATTCGCCGTAATCCGGGTCGCCGGCCCAGGGCCGCGCCCGCTCCGCCACGTCCGCCCGCAGGGCCTCGACCTCTTCAGGCTTCAGCGAACCCTGGGCTTTCCGCGCCTGCAGTTTCTCGGCCTCGCTCGAAACGAGGTGGACCAGGGCGAGGTTGCGCTTGAGATAGGCGAAGTAATCTTCCGGAGGCGTCGGGGTCGTGATTCGTGGCTGAAAGGCCGGGTCGATGCGGACGGTCTCGGCGAGTCTCTGGGCCTTTTCGAGCCGCTCGTTGAGTTCCCTCGTGCCGAAAAGGTCCGGGCCGCCATCGGTTTCGGGTCGGAATGCATAGTACCGGTCCGGATGGACGAAGGATTCGCACGCGTCGTAGACGGCCAGGACGGCATCGGCGTTCTCTTCGCCAAAAGTAGCCGCACAGAAGGCGCGTCGTATCGCGTCGAGGTCCCGGTACGGATCCCACATCTTCTGCCCCGCGAGGTAGAAATTGATCGCGTTGGGCCACCCGGCAAAGCACTGGTCCATGCTGAGCGTACGGATCTCCTGCGATGCGGCGCGGGGAAGGGCATTGAAATACCGGTCAATCGTCCGCGTCGCCAGGGTCATGTCCAGCGTCATCTCGAAATCGCTGATGTACCATCCCCAGATGTCCACGGGCCGATTCGCTTCCCGGACGATGCGGGCCTTGTCGGCGTCGTACCAGCGGTGCAGGGCGATGCCGACCTCCCGCGGCGAGAAGGACTCGTCGAGAAACTCGTGTCCGGGGTACCCGCGCCAGAACCCGAAGTTGGCCCAGGAACTCAGGGTGGCCGTCGCCGCCGGGTTCTTCGTCCGGTAAGCATCGAGAAGGAATACCGTAATTTCCTGCGTGGTCCGGTAGGGGTCGCAGCCGTTTCTGGTGCAGCCGCCGGGATCTCCGACATGAACGACGATGTGATCCACGAGGTCCCCGTAGGTCTCGGCCAGACGAGTATACTCCTCTTCCATGACTCGCCGCTCCTCGGGATCGTTCCAGCAGTAGTTCTGCCCTTCCTGGAAAATGCTCTGTCCCCAGATAAACTGCGTAACCTGCATTCCGAGGTCGCGCGCCGCCTCCATGGCCACCCGTATCTTCGGCGTCACCTGAGTCGCCAGCTCTTCGTCGGTGAAGCCGTCTTCTCCTCCGCGGTATCCCCGGCATTCCAGGCTTTCCAACGAGTTGAATCCACAAAGCCGAAGTTGCTCGACGTAGTCGCGGATGCGCGCGTCTTCCCAATTGGTCCAGAGGGTGTCGGCCCACGGGCCTCCCTGGGCAATGCGGCCGGTCTGGCCCATGTGGATGCGCCGAATCGGAAAGAAGGGCTCTACGGTCAAACGACCGGGATAGGCATACCACGCGTCCTGGAACTCGGTAACGTCGGAGAGGAGCCGAACCAGGCCGCTGCGTACGCCCGCGCTGTTGCGTCCAACGACGTGAACGATGGGGCGCCCCTCCTCGGACGCAATATCCAGCATGTACGAGTCGCGCTCGGGATCTCCCGCCGCCAGTTCGGCGGTGGACAGTCCGCGTGCTTGCGCGACCGGGTCGCGTTCGAGGGTCTCGAGGATCCAAACGGGGCCTCCCTCGGCGCCGATGGACCCGTCTTCGTCAATCGCGGCCTCGAAACCCCGGCGCCGCAGGAATTCGGCGATCCACTCCGCCGCGGCCTTTAAATCCTCGTCTCCCGGGGCGGCCACGACGCGGACGGGCTCGCTTTTCGCCGCAACCCGAACTCCCGATTCCGCCGGGAGGATCGAGCAGCTATCCAGCTTCACGGCCCCGTGCCAATGGTTGCAGGACAGGTTCGCCTCCAGCGACACGCGCACGGAGTCGGTCTCGGACCCGGTCATGAACCGGACGCGGAGCGGTTCATAAGCAGTGCTGGACCGCGTGATGCCGGCTGCATGTGTCCTGTCGGAAAGGGGCCGGCCCTGGCCGTCCACTTCGGTCACAACGAGGCGCACGCGATCGGTGTCCGCGGCGCCGAACCCCTGCCCATCGGCATCCACCGTCCGCACCCACACTTCCGCGCGATAGGGCACGCCAGGCTCCACGTCGATCGCCTGAGACAGCGTGGCCTGTCCCCCGCGCAACGTCGCCACGTAAACGGCGTTGTTCCCTTCGCGCACCTCGGGGATGCCGGAAGGGCCGTACAGGATGGGTTCGCCCGCCTCGGCCCGCACGTAGGCCGTTCCCTCCAACGCATACGACCATGCCCCGGCCTCACCCCGGGGCGTCTCGGCGGCCGACGCGCGAAGCGTCTCCTCCTCGAACCCGCCTTCCGCCAACAGGTTCCCTTCGGGGGAGGCGGCCCACAACGTCACCAGAAGTGCCATCGCTGCTTGCATCATCGGCTGAATCTCCGTCCGTACGGTGCTACGACTGTTGCATTTCCCGGAGCATTTTCATGAGGAAGGCGCGGTCTCGTAGAGGCGGTACCCCGCCTCCCCCGCCA
>CAYVOE010000601.1:0-2935 GCA_964452795.1 uncultured Nitrospiraceae bacterium | reverse complement strand
CGAAAAACAGGGGATACTTGCCGTAATCCCGCTCGAACTCCGCCGCCAGTTCTCGAGGATGGGTGTAGTCCTGAGCGTCGGCGGGGGTCAGGAAGTCGGTGACCATGGCGCCGCGGATGGACGCCGGCGGATAGGTGGTCGGCACGTTGAGGACCAGGGAAGTCTTGCCCGCGTCGCTGAGGTACTCCCACAGCGTCTTGCCGACGCGCAGACCCGCGTTCACCGGGCGCTCGGTCTTCGACTCGGGGTCGTAGACCAGAAAGTCGAACACGCCGTGCTTGCCCGGGTTCTTGCCGGTCATGAACGACGGCCAGGCCGCCGGGGTCTCGGGCGGGTAGATGGACTCGAGGTCGCCCGTGGCGCCCGACCGAGCGAGGCGCGCCAGGTTGGGCAGACGCCCGTCGTTCATCCGGGGCCGCAGCAGGTCCCACGTCGCCCCGTCCAGTCCGATCACCACGATTCGCCGCTTTTCCGTCACGATTCCGTTTCCTTGGTATTCGCCGCAACCGCCCGGTCTCTCTCCGGCTCCAATACCGGTCGGCGCCTTTTCACAAGTCCGCTTTCTGCGCCCCGGACCGGGCCGTCGCCACGACCGACGCTCTTCCCTCGTTTTCATGGCGTGGAGCGCGATTTCCTCACGCTACCGTACCGCCGAGGGTCCGATAGTGTGTCAAAAGGGGCCGGGGTCGATCCAGTTTCGTCCGGACGGATCGGCAGACACCGTCAAGGAGGCGGAAGGATGTAGCGTCGCGAAAGCCCCTGGGGCGGGCGGTGCGACCGGAAGCGGCGATGGACTATCGGCCGTTTGGAAACAGGTATTCCAGGAGGCGGTCGACCTCGCCGAAGTCGGGCACCAGGATGTCGGCGCCCGCGTCGATGAGACGGTCGCGCTTGTGCATGTCCCAGCCGCGACCGGCCTTCTCGTCGGAGGCGACACCCAGGGCGACGCAGCCGTTCTCCTTGGCGTTGCGGAGCTCGACGGGTCCGTCGCCGCATACGAGGACCTCGGCCCCGTGGAGCCGGTGGGTCGCCATGATGTCCTTGATGACCTTGTCCTTGGAATAGGCCTCGAGATCGGGGATGGCGCCCCAGATCTCGGTGAAGTACGACGCCACCCCAAGTTCGGCGGCTTCGTTGCGCACGTCGTCGCGATCGGTGCCGCTGAACACGTAGAGGTCGAGGCCCCGCTCGCGCAGACGGCGCACGAATTCGACGGCGCCGCGCACGGTCACGTCTTCGAGCGAAAGGTCGCCGGAGCGGAGCCGGGCGATGCGCTCGCGCACGGGCACCATGAGCCGGTCGTTGTAAACCTGCTTATAGCCCTCGGCATCGAGGATCTGCTCTTCCGGCACCAGGCCGTGGTGACGGACCATCTCCACGAGACGCTGCATCTGGTAGATGGTCTGAATGCCCGTGGTCTCGTCGATGACGCGGTCGACCTCGGCCCGGATATCCGGGCGGGGCTCATGATCGCCGCAGATCATCTCGACCATCACCGGCGCCATGATGTTCTGCCACCCCTCGCGCAGAAGACTCACGGTACCGTCGAAATCGAAGAGGGCATACCGAAACCGCCCCCGTTCGACCTCGTGAATTACCTCGATTTCCGTCCCCGGAACAAAAACCCTTTCCTCTCCCACCACCTGCACGGCTTTACTCCCACATTTGAATGAGGCTGTACACCGGAATGGCGCCGAGCCGCTTGCGCGGTTCCAGAAACGCCAGCTCGATGAGAAACGTCGCCTCAACCACTTCCGCCCCCAATTGCCGGATCAGCCCCACCATGGCCCCCAGGGTGCCGCCCGTCGCCAGGAGATCGTCGACGATCACCACCCGCTGCTGAGGCCGCAGGGCGTCGGCGTGCATCTCCAGGGTGTCGCTGCCGTACTCCAGGTCGTAGGTCCAGGAGATCTTCTCGGCCGGAAGCTTGCACTTCTTGCGGATGGGGACAAAGGGCAGCCCCATGGCATACGCCAGAGCCGCCCCGAAGATGAATCCCCGCGCTTCCATCCCCACGACGGCGTCGATGCCCTGGTCCTCGTACCGCGCCTTCATGTGGTCGACCACGTATTGAAAAGCGCGTCCGTCCTGGAGCAGCGTCGTAATGTCCTTGAACTGAATCCCGGGCTTCGGAAAGTCCGGCACGTTCCGCACCAGGGCGGCCAGATCCATCGATTAATCCCCCACGTTGTCTTGCTGAATCCCTGTACGGCGGCCACGGGCCCGTGCGAAGGATGCCGGGTCTGCGTCGGGCGCCCGGAGGCGGCTCAGGGGCGGAAATCCTCGGAATGCTCGAGGACATAGCTCCGGAGCCGCCGCATCACGTCCTTTTCGATTTGCCGGATCCGTTCGCGGGTGAGGTTGAAGCGGCGCCCCGTCTCTTCCAGGGTATGCGCCTTTCCATCCTCCAGGCCGTACCGATATCGTATGATACTGGCCTCCCGTCCCGTCAACTGGCTCATCAGCTCCTCGAGCTGCTGGTCGATCTCGATCTGCTGGATGGCCTCGTTCTCGCGGGTGGGCTGGAGGCTCTCGGGAATCCCGCGGCCGTTGTCGTCGCTGGTGGACTCCATATTGTCGAGCGGCGAGATGTCGTCCACAAACTCCTGGAGCTTGCGGGCCTCTTCCACCTTGCAGCCCAGGCCCTCGGCCACTTCTTCGGGGCCGGGCCGTCGGCCGGTGCGGATGTAGATTTCCTCGGCCACCTTCTTGTAGCGGGCCACGTTGTCCGTCACATACACGGGGATCCGCACGGTGCGGCCGTAGTTGGACAGGGCCCGGGTGATGGCCTGGCGTATCCACCAGGTGGCATAGGTCGAAAACTTGCAGCCCCGGTCCGGGTCAAACCGGTCCACGGCCTTCATCAGGCCCACGTTGCCCTCTTCGATGAGGTCCTGGAGCGGCAGCCCGTAGTACAGGTATTTCTTGGCGATAC
>CAYVOE010000600.1:0-2942 GCA_964452795.1 uncultured Nitrospiraceae bacterium | reverse complement strand
CGTCATCCCATAGGTAAAGATTGCCGCGTCGCTCTGTATAGGCGCCCACAGACGATATAGGTGGTGATGACGTAACATCGCCTCTCGCATGGGCTTCCACGGAGGGCCGCTCCTCGCAATGACGGGTGGGGGCAGGCTCACCGCTCCGTCCAGCGCAGTCCTCGTAGTCCCACGGCGGGCGGGGCGGTCGCCGGTGGCGGAACAGTCCCGTCCCATGGTTAACCTGCATCGCTATGTATATATCCCCTTCGGGGCAAAGACGGGGGTTGGTGCCGGAGCGCCCAGGGTGGCGCTCGCTTACGCTCGCTGACCCCGGGCTAACCTATGGATCCCCTTCGGGGAATTTCTAAAGGCCCTTCCTCGACGCGCTAGAATTCGGGGGCGAGCACCACCGGCGTCGAGGTCCGCTTCGACTCGCGCGCCAGTTCATAGGACTCGGAGTACTGCTGCGCCACCACGTCCCACGACACCACCTCATCGAGGTAGTGCTTGAGGTTCTCGCCCAGGCGCAGGCGCAGGTCCTCGTCGCAGGCCATGCGGATCACCTTGTCGCGCAGGCCCTTCTTCGTGGTGAAGAGCAGCCCGCCCTCGCTCTCCAGGGTCTGGGCGGTGAGGCCCTCCATGGGCGCGGTGGTGATGTACGGCTTGTTGAGCGCGATGATGCGGGCCAGGGTGCCCGACTGGGTCTCGTCGATGGACGGCAGGACGATGAAGTCGCAGACGGCCATGACCTTGTAGTAGACGTCCCCCCGCGGGATGAACTCGTAGTAGTGGGCCAGACGCTTGCGCTCGAGCAACTGCACCTCTTCCTTCCAGCTCTCGTAGTCGCGCCGGTGGTTGGGGTCGCGCATGGTGCCCGCCGCCAGCAGGTCCCAGTCCTCGCCCGTCCGGTTGTGGATCTCCTGGGCAATCTCCTCCCACATGGAGGTGAGGATGTCCCAGCGCTTGTTGGACTGGATCCAGCCCACGAGCCCTACCAGCCGCGGAGCCAGCGTCTGGACCTTGTCGAGACCCAGTTCCTGGCGCAGCCGGGGCACGTCTTCCATGCCCCAGCGACGGTCCGCCCGGGCGCCGTGGGGCACCACCATGATGTTCGTGGGCACTTTCCAGCCGTGGGTGCTGAAGTTCCAGTCCAGACGCCATTTCTGGTAGTGGCATTTCAGCAGCAGCACGTCGACACGGCGCGTCGCCTGGTAGATGAAGTCCATCTCGTGGTCGCACAGCCGGCCGTGCACCGTATGGGGCTCCATCACAATGGGATATTCCGAAATGGCGTCGAGCAGGTCCAGGAATCCCTCGTTCCGGTCCCCCCGGCCCCGGTCGTCCACATACTCGTACAGCCCGTACTCGTGCTGAATGTGGACCGCGTACGGGTCCAGTTCCCGGACCTTCTGGGCCACCGGCTTCCACCAGCGCGGGTTGCTGATGTCGATTACGGGAAAGACGCCTTCCCCCCCGCCGTCGGTGTGAGAAATCACGTATACCGGCCGCTCGGGATGGGCCTTCTCGATGAATTCGCGCGCCTCTTCGCAAAAGGTACCGAGACCACACAGCCGCGGCGGGTACGAGCTGATCAGCACGATGGGCTTCTCACCCATGATTAACGTCTCCTATCGCTTCCCGTGGCGGCCCGGACCGATACACTTCCGTTCCGTAGCGCCGTCACTGCCCAGTACAATCTAAACGCGTAAAACACGCCGAATATGCCTTTGTTCCGGGATATTCCGGTCCTGTGAGTACCGGCTGCGGGGTGTGTCCGGAGAACGCGGACAACATTCCCCCAATAATACATGAATCGGCGGCGAAGCGTGCAGCTTGAATCCGAAACCCGCGGGATACAGGTCTACCGGCGTTTTTTTGCAGCGCCGATTTGACCCCTTTCCCAGCCGGCAGGTAAAATCCCGCTTTGGGTTAGTATCGCCGTATGACGCCAAGGTTCCGGATCCGACCCTCCCGCCTTCCAAGGCCCATCCGGATCCGTCGTGTCTTCGGTCGCGAATGCAGACGGAAACGCACACTGTAAGGGTCCCGTATGAAAAACGGCAATGGCAACTCGATCCGCAGGCTGATGGAGTTCATGTTCAAGAGTCACCCCTGGCACGGCGTGCCCATCGGCGCGGAAGCCCCTCGTGTCGTCACCGTTTATATCGAGATCGTGCCCGCCGACACCGTGAAATACGAGCTGGACAAGGCGACGGGCCACCTCAAGATCGACCGGCCCCAGCGCTATTCCAACGTCTGCCCCACCCTCTACGGGTTGCTGCCCCAGACCTATTCCGCCGAGCGGGTGGCCGATCTGTGCTGCCGCCGTACCGGCCGCCCCGACATCAAGGGCGACGGAGACCCCCTCGACATCTGCGTGCTCACGGAAAAGACCATTCCCCACGGGGACATCCTGCTCCAGGCCATTCCCATCGGCGGCCTGCGCATGATCGACGGCAACGAAGCCGACGACAAGATCCTCGCCGTCATGGAGGGCGACGTCTCTTACGGCGGATGGCGCGACATCGAGCAGTGCCCGCCCGAGCTCATCGACCGGCTCCGCCACTATTTCCTCACCTACAAGAGCTCGCCCGACACGCCCCACCAGGACGTCGAGATCACCCACGTCTTCGGCCGTGAAGAGGCCCAGGACCTCATCCTGCGCGGCCGCGACGACTACGCCAACCATTTCTCCGAGCTCGAGCAAACCCTCAACGCCGCCCTCCACGAATAAGGCCCGGGGTATGAGAATTCCTTGAGGGGGATGCACACGCAGCGATGCAGGCCAGCCATCGGACGAGAGCATCCCGGCATCGCCGTCTGCCCGACACCGTGGTAAGCCCGCGAGGACCGCGCTCAACGGGGCTGTGAGCCTGCCCCCGCCCGTCATTGCGAGGAGCGGCCCTCCGTGGAGATCCCTACGGGAGGAGAGGTTGTGTCGGACTGACCCGTTCCGTCCA
>CAYVOE010000599.1:0-2947 GCA_964452795.1 uncultured Nitrospiraceae bacterium | reverse complement strand
CGCCGACTGGTATTTGGGGAGCGGGACTGGGCCGGAAACGGACCGAGGTAGGATCGGGTAAAGGCTAGTTGTGTTTTCTTCCTGCTCGATCCACTCGTTGGGAACAGCGGCGGCAGAGCAGGAGGGGGTAACACAACTTCCGATCCCATGATCGCTTACCGCACGTGGGGCACGACGGATTGCGAACGAGCCAGTATGTCAGCACGATGCCTGCGGCGACGACAGCGCCTAACAGCATCGTTAGTTCAACCGTCATTAGGGAACCTCTGAAAAAGTCGGCCTTTTCGCTCGCGCCGAGCGACGCCAAGAGCTAGATTTCCCGCGGGTTTTCGGCCTTCCCTCCTCCCTGCGGACAGACCCATGAGTGAGCAGCGCACCTTTGCCGGCATCGCCTGGACCACGAAGGGCAAGCTCACCCGCCGGGAGCGCTTCCTCACCGAGATGGACCAGGTGATTCCATGGAAGCGGGTGATCGCGCTCATCGAACCGCATTACCCGAAGCCGGGCCGGGGCCGGCGTCCGCTGGGCCTGGAGAAGATGCTCAGGATCTACTTCCTCCAGCAGTGGTTCGATCTCTCGGACCCCGGAGCCGAGGACGCGATCTACGACAGCGAGTCGATGCGCCGCTTCGTGGGCATCGAGTTGGGCGAGGACAAGGTCCCCGACGAGTCGTCCATCCTGCTCTTCCGTCATCTCCTCGAGAGGCACGATCTCACCAAGGCGATCTTCGAGGAGATCGGCGAGCTCCTGAAGGAGAACGGGCTGATGCTGAGGCAGGGCACCATCGTTGATGCCACCATCATCTCGGCGCCGAGTTCGACGAAGAACCGCGAGGGGAAGCGGGATCCCGAGATGCGCCAGACGAAGAAGGGCAACCAGTGGTACTTCGGCATGAAGGTCCACCTGGGTACGGACACGCAGGGGCTTACCCACAGCCTGGTGACCACTGACGCGGCTCAGTCAGACTTCAATCAGCTTCCGAATCTGATCCACGGCGAAGAGGACGAGGTCTATGGCGACGGTGCCTACCGGAGCGAATCGGATCGCCGTTCCTTCCAGGACGTCAAGGTCCGCTACCGCGTGAGTCGACGCGGACACCGCCACGCGCCTCTTTCTGACCGGGCGAGGGCGATCAACCGGGAATATTCGCGCGTGCGCTCCCGAGTCGAGCACCCGTTCCACGTGGTTAAGCGGCTCTGGGGCTTCAGCAAGGTGCGCTACCGGGGCTTGGCGAAGAACACCACCCGAGCGTACGCAGCCTTCGCGCTGGCCAACCTGTACCTCGTTCGGAAACGATTGGCCCCTCTCGGGGCGTAGTGTCGGCGCCTCGGGCGCGGAATGCCGCGCCGGGGCGAAAACCGGACTCCGGGCACCCATAATTGGGAGAAAATCGGCTCGGACCAACCGAATGTAGCCGATCAGGCCTGCCGGACGTGCCTGTTCAGAGCTTCCTTAGGGCGTTAGGGGTACAATTCGATGCGCGGTGCGCTGGACGAAACGCATCCTAGGATATGCTCCGCGTCCTGGAAATGCCAGAACATCGTCAGTCTGGCGAGCGCTCCGGGCCTGATCTCCTGTCGTTTTGGGCAGGGGGCCGGCAGTTACCGTTCGATGCAACGTGATCGGTGATCCATAATTCCTCGAGGCCGGTTTTTTGTTCCCAATCACGGATCCCGTTCTTTCTGTGTCGTTGAACAGCAGTCTGTCTCCCCTCGAATGACGGATCTCCGAGACGAGATCCTGGTCGCTTCATCCGCCGCCCGCGCTGCAGGAACGGCGATCCTCGGCCTTTACGGGAACGCCCCTGCAGAATCCAAGGCTGACGCATCCCCGGTAACGGCCGCCGACTACGCCTCCAACGACCTCATTCTGAGCCATGTGCGGGAGAGTTTCCCCGCCGACGCGATACTCTCGGAAGAATCGGCAGATTCGGCCGCGCGCTTGACCTCTCAGCGCGTCTGGGTCGTCGATCCTCTCGACGGGACTCGGGAGTTCATCGATCAGAACGGTGAGTTTTCTGTAATGATCGGACTGGCCATTGACGGCCGTGCGTGTCTCGGAGTCGTCTATCAGCCAACCGCCGATCTCCTTTACGGCGCGGTCGCAGGGCATGGCGCATGGGTGGAGGATAGGCATGGTAGGAGGCGGTTGGATCGAGTAGCGGGCCGCTCGGGCGCCGCAGTGCGGATGGTTGGATCGCGAAGTCACGCTCACCCCCTGGTTGAAAGGCTTCGTGCAGTGATGGGCATCGGCGATGTTGCCCCGTCAGGATCGGTGGGTGTGAAGTGCGCCCGGATCGCCGAGGGCGAATTCGATCTGTACGTTCATCCGGTGCATTACCTGAAGGAATGGGATGTGTGCGCCCCCGAAATCATCCTTCGAGAAGCGGGGGGGACCGTCACGGACTGCCTCGGCGAGCCGCTCGTCTACAACAAGCCGGATCCGCGGCATCCGCACGGGATCTTTGCATGCGCTCCCGGGTTGTTCGATCAGGCGATGGGCGCGTGGCTGCCCATTTACCAGGAAAGCCGAACGGCGGGTTGACCGTCGGGTGGTTGGAGGTCCGTAAACGTCGGTTGATCAGCTCAGTCCCGTTCTATCCTTGAGTATCTGTATGGCGATTCAAGTGCGGTCGGATGTCCTCGTTGCGCACCTGGACGGTGAAACCGTCCTCCTCGACCTGGACACTAAGAACTACTTCCATCTCAACACGACAGCGTCCGCCGTTTGGAAGGGTCTGGAAGCCGGGAAGGGAAGGGAGGAACTGATCAAGGGACTGCGGGATGAGTTCGAGGTCGAGGCGAGCGAGGCGGAACAGGGGGTCGATTTGATACTCGACCAGCTTGCCAGCCGGAACCTGGTTCGAGTATCCCCCGAATAAGAGGGTATCCGTCCAGGGATGAGTGGAAGGTAATGCTCGATATGGAAGCCGCTTGACCTATTTCTC
>CAYVOE010000598.1:0-2966 GCA_964452795.1 uncultured Nitrospiraceae bacterium | reverse complement strand
CCCTGGCGCCGTATCCGGAGGGCATCCCGGCCGTCTGGGTCCAGGAAGAGCCCGAGAACATGGGCGCCTGGCCCTACCTGCGGATGCGCTTCGGCGAGACGCTCCTGGGGCGGATGCCGTTGTACGGAGCCACCCGGGCGCCTTCGGCCAGCCCGGCCACCGGCTCGGCGAGCAGCCACAAGATCGAGCAGAAGCAGCTCATCACCCGCGCTTTCGGCGACGCCGATCTCTATCAGCGCCTCCACAGCGTGGCCAGCTACGAACCCCAGAACCTATGACACCGTAAAATCGGAAACCGTCGTCAGGCCGACAGGCGGGACCGTGTGCCCGCCTTTCGTGCGTTTCGCCGGGACGCAGGCGTCCCGTGTTCCAAGGAGGCCGCAAGGCATGGCCGTAGAGTTGAAGGTCCCACAGGTGGGGGAATCCATCCAGGAGGTCATCATCGCCAAATGGCTCAAGGCCGAGGGCGAGCCGGTCGAGCGTGACCAGCCCGTGGCCGAGCTCGAGTCCGACAAGGCCACCGTCGAGCTGCCGGCGCCGACGGCGGGGCGCATGGGCAAGCCGCTCAAGCAGGAAGGCGACACCGCCGCCATCGGCGAGGTTATCGGTCATATCGAGGCCGGGGCCGCGGGAACGGACGGCACGCCCGCGGCGGCCGAACCCGCCGCGCCCGAGCCGCGCCCCGAAGAGCCGGCGAAGCCGGAGGCCGCCCAGGCCCGTACCAAGGAGCCCGATCCGGAGGATCGGCCCCTCCGCTCCGACTCCGGGTCCACCGAATCCGATTCCGCCGACGAACCGATCGTCATGCCGGCCGCGCGCCGGGTAATGGCCGAACGGGGCCTGAGCCCCCAGGACGTGCGAGGCACCGGCCCCGGCGGCCGCGTCCTCAAGGAGGACGTCCTGCGCCAGCCCGTGATGCCCGAGCCGGCCGCCGAACCGATGCCCGTTGCGCCCGAGCGGACGGAGGAACCGGCCGGGCCCGTGCCGTCGGTCGTGCCCGCGGCCTTGTCCGGCGCCGCCGACCGTCGCGAAGAGACCCGTCCCCTGACTCCTCTGCGTCGCCGGGTCGCCGAGCGCCTGGTTCAGGCCCAGCAGAACGCCGCCCTCCTCACCACCTTCAACGAGATCGACATGAGCGAGGTGATGGCCCTGCGCCAGGAGTTCCGGGATTCCTTCCAGGAGCGCCACGGCGTGAAGCTCGGGTTCATGTCGTTCTTCGTGAAGGCGTCCATCGAGGCCTTGAAGGAGATCCCCCAGATCAACGCGGAGATCCGCGACGACAGCATCGTCTATCGCCACTACTACGACATCGGCATCGCCATCGGGAGCGGCAAGGGCCTCGTGGTGCCCATTCTGCGCAACGCCGAGCGCCTCAGCTTTGCCGCCATTGAACAGGCCATCGCCGATTTCGGCCTGCGGGCCCGCGACAACAAGCTGAAACCCGACGAGTTCCAGGGCGGCACCTTCACGATCAGCAACGGCGGGATCTACGGGTCCCTGCTGTCCACGCCCATCGTGAACCCGCCCCAGAGCGGGATCCTGGGTATGCACGCCATTCAGGAACGGCCCGTGGCCCGGAACGGCGAGGTGGTGATCCGCCCCATGATGTACGTGGCCCTGACCTACGACCACCGGATCGTGGACGGCCGCGAAGCCGTGACGTTCCTGCGGCGCATCAAGGAGTGCATCGAGGCGCCCGCGCGCATGCTGCTAGACGTGTAACCGACCAACGAACGGCGGAAGAGGGAGACCGATGAGCGAACGATACGACCTGGTGGTGATTGGCGGCGGCCCCGGAGGATACGTGGCGGCCATCCGCGGGGCCCAGCTCGGGTTGAAGGTGGCCTGCGTGGAAAAGGAGGCCGTCCTCGGCGGCACCTGTCTGCGCGTCGGCTGCATCCCCAGCAAGACGCTGCTCGAGTCCACCGAACGCTTCCGCGAGGCCCGGGAAGATTTGGGCCGCCACGGCATACGGGTGGAAGGCGTCTCGATGGAGCTCGAGACCCTGATGAAGCGCAAAGACCAGGTGGTGTCCAGCCTCACCCGGGGCATCGACAGCCTCTTCCGCAAGAACAAGATCACGCGCTACACCGGCCACGGACGCCTCGACGGCCCCGGCCGCGTCAAGGTGGACGGCCCGGAGCCCGTGGAGCTCGAGGCGACCAACATCCTCCTCGCCACGGGAAGCAAGGTGGCCTCCCTGCCCGGCGTCGAGTACGACGGCGAGCGCATCGGCTCGAGCACCGAGGCCCTGTCCTATCCCGAAGTGCCCCGCCACCTCATCGTCATCGGGGCGGGCTACATCGGGCTCGAGCTCGGCTCGGTGTGGCTGCGCCTCGGCGCACGGGTCACCGTGCTCGAGTACCTCGACCGCATCCTGCCGGGCATGGACCTCGAACTGGCCCAGGAAGCCGAGAAGGTGTTTCGGAAGCAGGGCTTCCAGTTCCACCTCGGCGCCAAGGTCACCGGGGCCCGCGTCGAGGGCGACGAATGCGTGGTCGAGTACGAGGGCGGCGTCGAACGGGGCGACCGCGTCCTGGTGGCCGTGGGGCGGCTGCCGTACACGGAAGGCCTGGGCCTGGACACCGTGGGAATCGAGCTCGACCCGCGTGGCCGCATCCCCGTGGGCGACCATTTCGAGACGGGCGTCGCCGGCATCTACGCCATCGGCGACGTGGTCCGCGGACCCATGCTCGCCCACAAGGCCGAGGAAGAGGGCGTGGCCTGCGTCGAGCACATCGTGAAGGGCTACGGCCACGTCAGCTACCACACCATCCCCGGCGTGGTCTACACCCATCCCGAGATCGCTTCGGTCGGAAAGACGGAAGAGGAGCTTCATGGGGCCTGCATCGAGTTCCGCAAGGGTTCCTTCCCCTTCCGCATCAACAGCCGGGCCCGGTGCATGGGCGAGACGGAGGGCTTCGTCAAGGTCCTGGCCGACGCCCACACGGACCGGGTCCTGGGCG
>CAYVOE010000597.1:1178-2973 GCA_964452795.1 uncultured Nitrospiraceae bacterium | reverse complement strand
CTCCCGCTGGGCCTCCTCGAGGACGCGTTGCACGTTGGGATCGGGCGGCAGCGCGGGAACCAGGGGCGGCGGCTGTTGCGCGGCGGCCTGGGCAGCCTGGACCTCGTTGAGCCACTGGGCCCAGGCCATGGGTTCGTCGCGCACGTCGGCTCCCGTGAGCCGGCGAAGGGCCGCACCGGCCTCGTGCCGCACGTTGTAATCATTCTGCATGGATTTCACCAGCACCGGCACCACCGACAGGTCCCCCAGCAGACCCACCACCTTCACCGCCTCGCGGCGCACCGGACCGGTCGTCGGGATACGCCCCAGCGCCACTTCGCTCAGTGCGGCCACGACCTGAGGACCGCCGGCCTTCGCCAGACCCAGGACCGCCTCGGCCTGGACCGCAGGATCCGGGTGACGCAGCAGGTCGATCAACGGCTGTACCGTGCGGGCGTCGCCCATATTGGCCAGGGCGTTGGTGCTGAACGCGGCCACTTGAGACTCTCCCGACCAGGCCAGTTCCGTCAGCAGGGTCATCGCCGCCACGCTGCCCATCCGACCCAGGCTGTAGGCGGCCGCCGATTTACGCAGGTCGCCGGCGTCCGTCGCTTTCAACACCTCTATCATCCGGTCCTCGAGCGAATCCCGCAGTTGCGGAAAGGCCGGATCAAGACCCAGAATCTGCTCCCGCGAGCCCTGCGCCAGCACCCACATCACCGCCTCGAAGGCCTTCTCGGGCGGCGCCGCCACCAGGGCCGACACGGCAGCCCGCCGCACGGATTCCGAGGGAGCCGCCAGCCCTCTCACCAGGGGCTCCACGTCGGCCGGGACTCCCACCCTCTCGAGTTCCCTCAAGGCGGTGGCGCGGACACCCTCGTCCTCGGACAGGCTCATGCGGCGCAAAATACCGTAGGCCGTGTCCGGACCCTCCCGCCGCTCCTCGTTTCGGGGCGGGACGGGCCAGTAGACATCGTTGACCGCCTCGATTTGCCGCAGTCGGAGGGCGGGATCGGGGAGTGCCGGGGCCGGCATCGGGTTTTGCGGATCGGCCGATGATTCAGCGTTGACAACTTCATCCGATCCGGTCGGCTCGGCGGTTTGTTCCGGCGCCTCGGTCTCGAGGTTTTTTTCTGGGGGCGTGCCGGGGTCGGAGGCCTCGGCCGCGGCCGCCGTTCCGCACAGGATCGCGGTCGCCGCCGCACAGCATAAAACCTTTGAAGAAAACAGCTTAACTAGCTGCGTCACGCCGATCCTCCCGAGGGGCGGGCGCCCGTTCCGGCTTCTGAAATCCGGTGCGATAAATTTCTCCGAGGCACGGGAAATAATACCCGAAGTCGCTATGTTACCATAAGCGACCTAGGGACGGCTCCTCCCCAAGCCACCTAAGTTGCAGTCATCAACTGACTGGTTCCCACCACCGGCGAGTGCACTCGAGGCAGTTCCCCCGCTGCCTGCACTCGCCCCTCTTTTTTTTGTGAGGGATTCGCTTCTGTTCGTGGGCTCCGAAGGGCTTTGTGGGGGAGCGAATATGCTCCGGGCGGGCCGGGATCTACGAATAGTGCTACCTCGACCCCTAATCTATTGACTTTTTGGCACGGTATCACTAGAATAGCCCTCTGTGTAGTTACTCGGTTCATTTGGCCGTTCTTTGCACTCCCGAGTCCCGCACCGCGTGGCGGTCCGACTGCGCAATCACGCTGGACTTTTGCGTCGCAGCGAGGAAATACGATTCAGGTGGCGCGCCGACGGATATGTGCGCCAATGACAGGAGATAGTGATGACGCTGAAGATTTCGACGGGGCTGGGGGTATTT
>CAYVOE010000597.1:0-1168 GCA_964452795.1 uncultured Nitrospiraceae bacterium | reverse complement strand
GGCACCGGACCGTTATTGCCCGGGGGGATATCGGGATTCGCTCCGCATGCAGGAACGGCTCGCGGCGATCTCGAAGATCAAGGGCATACGGGGGGTCGAGGTTTCTCAGCTTGACGTGACGCCCGAATTTCCACTGAAAGAGTTCAAGCGGGTGTTCAAGGAATACAACCTGGTCTGCTCGAGCGTGTCGGCGGACCTGGCCCACGACCGACGGTTCGCCCTGGGCGCCTTCAGCCACCAGCATCCCAAGACGCGAAACGCGGCCATCGACGAGGGTCGCAAGGCCGTCGACATCGCCCGGCAGCTCGGGTCGACGGACGTGACCTTGCGCCTGTTCAGCGACGGGTTCGACTATCCCTTTCACATCGACTATGCCACCCACTGGAACACGCTGATATCGTCCATCAAGACCATCGCCAAGTACGCGTCGCCCGACATCAACGGGGCGATTCAGTACAAGCAGCGGGATCCGCGCCGCTTCTTGACAGTGAGCTCCGTGGGGAAGGCCCTTTCCCTGTGCCAGGAAATCGCCATGAAGAACGTGGGCGTGGCCATGAGCTTCTCCCACGCCATGATGGCGTACGAGAACCCGGCGGAATCGATTGCCTTCCTGAGCCGGTCCAACAAGCTGTTCCAGTTGTACTTCAGCGACGGCTACCGGCCGTATGACGACGCCATGCTTCCGGGCAGCATCCACATGTGGGAGCTGATGGAAGCCCTGATGTACCTGAAAACGACGAAGTACAAGGGTTTCATCACGCTCGACATCTTCCCGCCGCGGATCGACCCGTCCCAGGCCTGCCAGATCGCCATCGGAAACCTGCTGATCTTCTGGAAGAAGCTCGAGAAGCTCGACACCACCGAGCTGCGGAAGGCCCAGAAGACCCTCGACGCCGTGGAAAGCCAGAAGATTATTCGCCGGGTAATGCTTCAAGGATAGGCTCGAGCTTGAATATCGCTCGAAGATACGGTGTTTCTTATGCCGGAGGCCCCCGTCGCGGGAACTCCGGCATTTCTGTCTTTAGGGCCCTCGAATTGGGCCCGGGGAACAAACGCGCTAACACCGGATTCCGCCGATGGATCGTGATTCCCAACCGATAACTCGTTAATCTCCTTTCCCGGGCAGACGGCACGTTGCGGAATACGGTCAGCGTAAACCCTGGAGTAC
>CAYVOE010000596.1:0-2975 GCA_964452795.1 uncultured Nitrospiraceae bacterium | reverse complement strand
CGCGTCGCCGCGACATTGAGCGCGAAGCGGATTTCTACGGCGCCATGGACGGCGCCACCCGCTTCGTGCGCGGCGATGCCATCGCCGGGATTATCATCACCATCATCAACATCGTCGGCGGGTTCATCATCGGCGTGTTGATGGAAGGCATGACCGCCACCGACGCGGCCACGCGCTACACCCTGCTGAGCATCGGCGACGGGCTGGTGTCGCAGATCCCGGCGCTGATCATCTCGACGGGCGCCGGCCTCATCGTCACCCGCGCCGCATCCGAAGCCAATCTCGGCGTGGACTTCAGCCGCCAGCTCACCCGTTACCCCCGCGCCCTGGGCGTGGCCGCCGGCATGCTCGCCGCCTTCGGCATCGTCCCCGGCATGCCCACCTTCGCCTTCCTGCTGGTGGCCGCCGTCCTGGGATTCCTGGCGTTCCAGGCGAGCCAGATCGAGACCCGCCGCGCCGAGGCCGAAACGGCCCGGCAAACGGCCGAGCGCGAGGCCGCCACCGAGGAGACTCCCGAACGGCCCGAACAGTTCCTGACGGTGGACCCGCTGAAGATCGAGCTGGGCTACGGCCTCATCGGCCTCACCGACGCGCGCCAGGGCGGCGACCTCCTCACGCGGATCCAGATCATCCGCCAGCAGATGGCGACCAAGATGGGGTTCATCGTGCCCGTGGTACGCATCGTCGACAACATGCGCCTGCGCCCCAACGAGTACCGGATCAAGATTCGCGAGGCCGAGGTGGCCCGCTACGAGCTCATGGCCGACCATTTCCTGGCCATGAACCCCGGCCTCGTCGACGAGGAGATCGAAGGGATCCCGACCCAGGAGCCGGCCTTCGGCCTCCAGGCGTTGTGGGTGTCGCGGGCCAACCGCGACCGGGCCGAGCGCCTCGGCTACACCCTCGTCGAGCCGTCGGCCGTGCTCGCCACCCATTTCACCGAGATCGTCACGAACTATGCGCCCGAGCTGCTCACGCGCCAGGACGCCCAGAACCTCATCAACCACGTCAAGCAATCGGCCCAGACCGTGGTGGACGAGCTCCTGCCGAACATCCTCCACCTCGGCGAGGTCCAGAAGGTGCTCCAGGGCCTGCTTCGCGAGCGCATCTCGATCCGCAACCTCGAGACCATCCTGGAAGTCCTGGCCGATTTCGGTCCCCGCACCAAGGACCCCGATATTCTCACGGAATACGCGCGCCACGCCCTGGCCCGCCAGATCTGCGCCGATTTCGTCGATGAAGAAGGCCGGCTCCGGGTGGTGACCCTGGCCCCCGAGCTCGAGCGCGAGATCCACGACGCCCTCCAGCAGGCCACGGGCGGCGAATACATCCCCCTGGACCCGCAGCGGGCCGAAGCCGTCGCCCGCGCCACCGTCCAGGCCGTGCAACCCCTGATCCTGTCGGGGCAGGAGCCCATCGTGCTGACTTCGGCGCCGATTCGACGCTATTTCCGGCGCATCGTGGAGCGCCACATGCCCAAGCTGACGGTGTTGTCGTACAACGAAATCGATCCCGCCGTCCGCCTCGAGAGCGAGGGCCAGATCCGTGCGTAAGAAGAACGTTCGATCGTGGATTCCGGGTGTCTCGCGCCTCGCCCCATCGACCGGGAAGGGCAAGCCATGAGTCAGCAGTTCCACACCTTCCGGGGGGCGACCCTCGACGAGGCCTACCGCGAGATGCGGCGCCGCCTCGGCGATACGGCCATCGTGGTGCGGACGGCTCAGGTGCGTCCCGGCGGGATCCTGGGCTTCTTCGCCCGGCCCGAGGTCGAGATCACCGCGTCCGTGGCCGCGCCCGCCGCGGCCGCGCGCACCCCGACGCCCCTGGAAAAGAAGTACGCCGCCGCCCCCGCCGCCTCGGACGCCAAGGTCACGGATACCGTGGCCTACTTCGAGCGCCTGGTCACCGACGCCCAGAAACGGATGCGCGCTTCGGAAGCCAGGGCCGTCGCGTCCGCTCCCGCGGATGCCGCCGGCTCCGTCCTGGCCTTCAAGAAACCGGCGGAACCCGCTTCCGCGCGCGACGATCTGCGCCGCGAGATCGCCCAGATGCGCGACATGCTCCAGGTGTTGATGGCCGAGACGCCCGGGGCGGGGATCCCCGCCGAGTTCGCGCCTCACTACCGCACCCTGCTCGACCGCGGCGTGGGCCGTTCGCAGGCGGCCGCCCTGATGGCGGCGGTGGTGCGCGACAGCGATCTGGACGTCCTGCGCGATCCCCGCGTGTTTGCCGAACGACTCAAGGTCGAGATCCGACGCCGCGTCGCCGTCACCGGGGGCCTGCCCCTCAACGCCGGCGCTTGTCGGGTCGTGGCCTTCGTGGGGCCCACGGGTGTGGGGAAGACCACCAGCCTCGCCAAGCTGGCCGCCCAGTACGCCGTCCGCGAGCGGGCCCGCGTGGCCCTGGTCACGGCGGACACCTACCGCGTGGCCGCGCCCGAACAGCTTCGGGTCTACGCCAACATCATCGGCCTCCCGATGAAGGTGGTCCACGACGCCCGGACCATGGCCGCCGCCGTTCGCGGCTTTCGCGACCACGACCTGGTGCTCATCGACACGGCCGGCGGCAGCCAGTTCAACATGAAGCAGATCCAGGAATTGAAAGAAACCCTGGCGGGGGCCGCGCCCGACGAGGTGGTGCTCACCCTGGCCGCCAACACCCAGCTCGAAGAGCTGCGCGCCGTGGTGGCCAACTTCCAATGCACGGGGCCCCGCTCGATCCTGTTTTCGAAGCTCGACGAGACCCGGCGGTTCGGCGTGGTCTACAGCGTCGCCGTCGAATCGGGCCTGCCGTTGAGCCATTTCTGCATCGGACAGAACGTACCCGACGACATCGTGTTGGCCCGGCCCGCCATGCTGGCCAACCTCATTGTGGAAGGCAGGGAAAAACGTGGCCGATCAAGCTCATAGCTTGCGCGAATACGTCCGTGACCAGGGCGCGCGCGCCCGCGTCCTCGCCGTCACCAGCGGCAAGGG
>CAYVOE010000595.1:230-2980 GCA_964452795.1 uncultured Nitrospiraceae bacterium | reverse complement strand
AGACCCGCGCCGTCTCCGTCGAACGTCGGGTGGCGCGGCTCATGGAACAGAGCCATCCGGAACTGGGCAACGATCTCGTCAACGCCCTCGATTTCGAGGAGCGCCTCGAGGCCGGCCCTCCGCCCGACCTGTCGCGCGACCTGATGCAGGCCGAGATCGACCGGGCCGGCGAGGCGGTGTCCGCCTTGACCGACACGGCGCCCCTGCGCCCGCTCACCCTGCGGCGCGAACGTCGGATCGCCTTCGCCGCCCTCGGCGCGTGGATCGCGGCGAGCCTGGTGTTTCCCGGCGTCGTGAGGGCCGTCCTGCCGCGTTACTTTGACCCCGCCGGCGACCACCCGCCCTATAGCGCCACCCGCCTCGAACTCGAGCCCGCGGCGGCCCGCGTCCACTACGGCGAGGACGTCCGAATCGTGGTCCGCGCCGACGGGACGCCGCCCGAGAAGGTGTGGCTGGTGCTCCGGGACGACGAAGGCCGCGAGACGGCCTCTCTGCCCATGCTTTCCGTGGCCGAAGGGGAGTACCACCGGACGCTCGAGGGGGTCAAGGAGGACGGCAGATATTTCGCGCGGATGCTCCGCGGTCGCAGCACGCGCCACCCCCTGACGGTGATCCGGACGCCCCGCATCGAGTCGGCCTCGGCCACGTACACATACCCCGACTACACCGGGAAGGGCGAGGAAACGCGGACCCTGTCCGAGCCCCGGGTGCTTCGGGGATACGCCGGCACGGCCGTGGCGGTCACGGTCACGTCGAACCGGCCTCTGAAAGGCGGCACTTTCACCGTGTCCGGACGGGACTACCCCTTCGAACCGGCGGGCCCCCGGGCCGTGCGCGCCGTATTCTCCCTCGACGACGCGGGCGAATTCCGCGGCCGCATCGCCGACGTGGACGGCGTGGAGAACCGCGAGCCCTTCGAAGGGAAGGTCGAGATCGTGTCCGACAACAAGCCGAGCGTCGCCATCACCCGCCCCGGCATGGACGCCTTCGCGGTGCCCGACGCGAAGGTGACCCTGGCCATCGAAGCGGCGGACGATCTCGGCATCCGCGACGTCACGCTCTACCGCAACTTCAACGGGTCGAAGGACGCGGAGAAGGCGGTCTACACCGCCGCGTCGGCGGAGCCCTTCGCCCATGCCGTCGAGGTGCTGGACCTGGCGGATCTCGGCGTTCGACCGGGCGACGTCATCGACTATTACGCCACCGCCACCGACAACCGGCCCGAGGCGCCTCAGACCGCCGCGTCGCCGGCCTTCCGCCTCAAGATCGTGTCCTTCGAGGAATACCGCGATTTCATGCAGACCCGGCTCACGGCGGAGGACCTGACCCGCAAGTACGCCGAGATAGGGGACCGGCTCGATGCGGTGGCCCAGGAGCAGGAACGGCTTCAAGAGGAGGCCGCCCGCCTCGTCGAAGATATCGAGAAGAGCGGAGCTCCGGGCGCGGCGGCCCGGCAGGCGCTCGAAGAGGTCCTCGAGGCCCAGGCCGCCCTCGCCGAAGAGACCGAGAAGCTGGCCGAGCAGCTTCGCGAGGAGTCGCGCAAGCCCGGCGTGTTCGACATCGAACGGGATTTCAAGGAAGCCCTGTCGGACGTGGCCCGGAAGCTCGAGGAATCGGCACAGGCCATGCGCGAGGGAGAAGCGGGCATGCGTCGGGCGCAACAGGAGGCGCCCGGCCGGCCGGAAGCGGCTCGTCAGGCCCTGGCGGATGCATCCGCGCGCCAGCAACAGGCGCGGGACGCCCTCGGTCGGGGGAACGAACAACTCGACAAAGGGGTCCTCGAGCCCGGCCGGGAGCTGGAAAGCGTCTACGCCCTCATGCAGGACGTCGAGACCTTCAAAGACCTCTACACCCGGCAGAAAGGGCTGGAACGGCAGGCCCATTCGCTCCAGGACGCGCCCGCGTCGGACCTCGACCAGCGAATCCGCATGAAGGAAATCGCCGAAGAACAGCAATCCCTCCGCGAGAACCTCGACCGGCTCGCTCAGGACCTCGAGGAGCACGCCCGGGGACTGGGCGACACGTATCCGAAGGTGGCCGAGGACGCCCGCAACATCGCCGACGAAATGGAGCGGCGCGGCATCGCGGAGACCATGGACCGCGCCGCCGAGAGCCTCGCCCGGGGCGAGGGCCGGGGTGGTCACGGCGCCGCCCGATCCGCGCGACAGCAGATGGAGGAGATGATCTCCTTCTGCGAGGCGGCCTCGGGCGCCGGACGGGCCGAGTGCGAGGCGCGGCTTAATATCCAGATGCCCCGGGGGCTCGGCGACACCCTGGGCCAGTTGAGCCGAAGCCTGGGCTCCGGCGTGAGCAGCGGCATGGGTCCCGCCGGCTCCGGCGTCTCGGGCGCGGAAGGAGGCTCGACGCCTTTCGGCATGTTCGGCAACGAGACCTTCGGCGACAAGAGCCGAGAGCCCGGCGGCCGGGTTCGCCATCGGGCCGACAGTCTCGCTCGTCCGGCGGAACCTTCCGATCGGGCGGTCCCGTTCCAGGAACGGGTCGAGCCGAAGGCCCTCGACCGAGCCTACGAGACCGGCGGGGGAGAGCGGTTCATCGACGAATACCGCGGCCTGATTGACGAGTACTTCCGGGGACTCGCCGAGGAGAAACCCTGATGCCCACTCCCCTCTTGACGGCGCGCGTTCTGGCATTGGCCCTGGTCCTGGCGGCGGTCGGCGCAACGGACACGGGTTCCGGCGCGCGCCAGGACGCCGTCAGCTTCCCCCCCGCCGAGGCCGCCGAGGCCGCCG
>CAYVOE010000595.1:0-220 GCA_964452795.1 uncultured Nitrospiraceae bacterium | reverse complement strand
ATCCGCGGCGTTCCGCCGTACATGTTCTCCTCCGCGACGACGTGGTCGCCTGCGCCAACCTCGTCTATGCCGGCTCGAAGACGTCGGTCTGTTTCAGCGACAAATTCCTCGAACGGGTTGAACGGGAGACCAACATCGTCACCGCGCCGAAGTTCCGCCAGGTCCGGCTCAACTCGGATGACATCTTTCGGTTCCCCTTCGCCATCATGACGGGCGAGGG
>CAYVOE010000594.1:0-2983 GCA_964452795.1 uncultured Nitrospiraceae bacterium | reverse complement strand
GTCGGCGAGGCGTTCGTCGCGCTGCTCGAATCTGGCCACCTCTTCCGCCGCCTTGTCGCGGTACCCCAGGATGGTCTCGATGGAGTCGCCGTACTTCCGCTTGAGGTCGCCCAGGAGCGCGATGCGCTGGTTGAGCGACTCGAGCTCTTCGGGGTCGAATTCGACCTCGCGGGTGTAGTGGCGCATCTCGTCGGCCACGTTCTCGACCCCGGCGCGGGCCTCGCGCAACTGGGCCGCCAGGGCCGGGAAGGGGTCTCCCAGGGTCGACAGATCCTCGAGGGCTCGAAGGGCCGTGTCGATGGAGTCGATGGCGGCGGCGCCGTCGGCCTCATACAGGGCGCTGTAGACCTGGCAGGCCAGGGCATATACCTTTTCCGCGTTGGTGATGATGCTGCGCCGGGCCCGCAGCTCTTCCTCCTCGCCCGCCTGGAGGTTGGCCGCCTCGATCTCGTTCAGCTCGAAGCGCAGAAACTCGATCTGCCGCGCCTTCTCGCGGTCCTCGGCGGCAAGCTCGGCGATTTCCCGATCGAGCCGGCGCAATCGCGCCACCTGATCCGCCAGATCGGCCGCTTCGCGTTCCACCTTGGCGAGACCGTCGAGAAGGTCGAGCTGGCGTTCGGGCTTCAACAGGGACTGGTGCTCGTGCTGGCCGTGCATGTCCACCAGCTCGTCGCCGATGCGGGCCAGCACCCCGATGGGCACCAGGTTCCCGCCCACGTAGGCCCGGCTGCGGCCGTCGGCCGTCACCGTGCGCGAGAGCAGCAGCTCGCCGTCGTCGAGTTCCGCCTCGATCTCCGCGAGGAGCGCTTCGAGCCGCCGGGAAGGTTTCCGGATGCGGAACACCGCGTCGACCTTGGCTCGGTCGGCGCCGTCGCGCACGGCGTCGCGTTCCGCCCGGGCCCCCAGCACCAGGTTGAGGGCGCCCACCACGATGGATTTCCCCGCGCCGGTCTCGCCGGTGAGGACGCTGAACCCGTCGCCGAAATCGATCTCGATCTCGTCTATCAGTGCGTAGTTCTGTATGCGCAGCGTTTCAAGCATTTAAGTCGTTGACAGCTCTTTATCCGAAGCCGGACCTGCGGGACGGGCCCGTTGAAGCCAGGCGAGAAACTCCCGGTTGCCCGCGGGACCCAGCAGGGGCGAGGGTATCACAGCGGCTTCGGGAAATCCCACGGTTTCCGCCACTTCGAGCACTTGATCGACCACCCGCGCCCGTACCGCCTCGTCGCGCACCACGCCGCCCCGGCCCACCTGTTCGCGTCCCGCCTCGAATTGGGGCTTGATGAGCACCACGCCATCCGCATCGTGCGACACGAGGGCCGCCAGGGGCGGCAGGACGAGTCCCAGCGAGATGAATGAACAGTCCACGGCGAAGAAGGTCGGCTGCTCGGGCAGCCGGTCCGGGGTGAGGTGCCGGATGTTGGTGCGTTCCATCACCACCACGCGCGGGTCCTGGCGCAGCTTCCAGGCCAACTGGCCGTATCCCACATCCACGGCGTAGACCCGGGCGGCTCCGCGCTGGAGCAGGCAGTCGGTGAACCCGCCGGTGGACGCGCCCACGTCGATGCACACGCGCCCCGTCACGTCGATGGGAAAGGCCTCGAAGGCCGCTTCGAGCTTCTCGCCGCCCCGGCTGACGAACCGCGGCATCTCCCGTATCTCGAGCACCGTCCCTTCCGGGAGGCGCAGGCCCGGCTTGTCCAGCTTCTCGCCGTGTGCGTTGAACACCTGGCCGGTCAGGATCAGCCCTTGCGCCCGGGAGCGGGAGTATCCGGTCTGACGCTGCACGAGGGCGTCCAAACGTTCCTTCTTTGCGGCCATGGGCGGGATTTTACCACAGCCTCCGCGCCCGCCGCCGACAGCCCGGAAACAGAAAAAGGCGGCTCCCGGAGGAGCCGCCGTGCGCACGCGAAACCGAGCCGACTCGGGTCAGCCCATGCCGCCCCACTTCCAGATCTCACGCGAGAAGGTGCGCGTGATGCCGTTGGCGTCGACGGCATTGATGAGGGGGAACTTCGAGTTGTACTTCACGAACTCCACGTGGCCGTCCATGTACAGGATGTTCGAGCCGCCGGGGAGATGGTTGAAGTTGAGCACCGCGCCCTGGTTGTTGCTGTTCGAGTTCAGGTTGCTCGCCCAGGCGTCGAACATGACCACGATGGTGCTCTGGGCGCGGGCGCCCGCGGCGGGGTTGTTGATGTCCGTGATGGTAAACCGCTCGATGCCTTCCTTCAGGTGAGGCAGGCTCGCCGGCAGCGGTGTGCCGTCGGGTTCAAAGACGGTGGTGAAGAAGGCCGCGTTGAACTGGGTCTTGTCGGCATAACCGATGAGGTCCCATTCCTGGGTCGCCTTCCACGTGGCCGGGCAGCCCGCCGCCGCCATCAGCGCCGGCGCCCACTGCCTCCGGAGACCCTGGGAAATGGCCTGCTGACGCACCGGGTCGAAGAAGTAGCGCAGGTCGGAGATGGCGTAGAGCTCGAGGGGCGTCCTCACCAGATTGTGGAGATAGAGGTAGGACCGGGGGTACGACAGCGTCGCCGCCAGGCACACCTGCTTGTCCCGCTCGGGCACGTTGCGGCTGTTGATGTCCGCGATCAGCTCATTGATGTCGTCGGAGGCGAAGTTGGGGAAGGGCGACCCGGCGGGGTTCGAGTAGATGGTGCCGGCCGGGGTGATGTCGGAACGCGAATCCGACGGGCAGATCGAGATGTTCGGGTCGGTCCAGTATTCCGGATAGAGCTCCCGGCTGTCGATGCCCCAGAAGCACGGGTCGAAGTCGCCGGGGATCACTTCCATGCCCGGGGGGAATTTGCCCTTGTTCTCCCCCGAGAACATCTTCATGATCACGCCCCATTGCTTGAGGTTGTTCTGGCAAGAGGCCCGGTTGGCCGCCTCCCGCGCCCGCGCCAGGGCCGGCAGCAGAATCGCGGCGAGGATCCCGATGATGGCGATCACCACCAACAATTCGATGAGGGTGAAGCCG
>CAYVOE010000593.1:0-2990 GCA_964452795.1 uncultured Nitrospiraceae bacterium | reverse complement strand
GGATCGCGTGGTAGGCCGACCTGGATCGCTGCGTATCTATCCCCTTCGGGGAATTCTCGTTGGATGCGCTCCCCGTGGGCGCAGGAGGCCTCGTAGTCCTTGGCCCACGTGAGATTGCCACGTCGCTCCTGTATCAACGCCCACAGACTGCATGGGTGCGACTAACGTAACCGCCGCCCTCCTGTAGACTTACGCGGGGTGCCCGCTCCTCGCAATGACGGGTGGAAAATGGCTCAGGCATTCGTTGTGCTTAGGCCTCGTAGTCCGACGTTGGATGGGCCGTCGCGCATGAGTCCCGCGTGCGCGGGCCTCGTGGAGGTGGCGGGGGAGTGGGGCTACGAGCCGTAGCGGGTCTTCTTGGCTCGTTCGGCGAGCCATTCGCATTGGACGGCGAGGCGTTCCATCCAGGAACTGGCGCTGTAGCCCGCCACGGTGCCGTTCTGCTGGTACATCTGGTAGGAAACGGTGGCGATGTGTTTCATGCCCACGGCGTAGTAGAGGGCCGACAATTCAAGGAACGACAGGGTCCGGTAGCGTTGGTAGTGGTCGAGGATGATCTCGGTGCGCTTGGCGAGGCGTTCCGCCCGCATGGTGGTGCGCACGCAGAGGTTCGAAATGGCGTACGACAAGTCTTCGAGGTAGCAGCCGTCGCCGGCGAACTCGAGGTCGACGATTCCCACCAGCCGGTCGCCGCGGAAAATCAGGTTGCCGCTGTGCCAGTCGCCGTGGATGAGGCCCGTCTCGAACTGGCCCCGGTTGTCGAGGCTCAACACCTGGGCGGCGTCGCGGAGGAAGAGGGCGATGCGGTTGCAGTGCTCCATGGCGGCGTTCTTGTCGCCGGTTTCACAGGCCCGCTCGTAGAGTTTGGCGAAGGCCTCGCGGGGCACCTCGCTGAAGCGCCACATCCGCGCGTCCCGTTCGGGGCGGGGGAAGTCGCGGCACACCTCGTGGAACTTGCCGAGGGCCTCGGCCGACACCGCCAGGGTGTCGCCGCTCACCACCATGGGCTCGCCCTCGACGAACTGCTGGAGCTCGAGGGCCCAATTGTCCACCTCGACGATCCGTTTTCCGTTCCGGGCGGGCCGGATCTCGGCCACGGGAAGGTTGTGGCGCGCCATGTGGTCGGCGAGCCGGTGCTGGAAGCGCAGGGCGTCGAGGATGAAGGGGTCGCGCTTGTAGGTCTTGATGAGGAACCGGCCGACCGCCGTATTGACCACGAGCTTGCGGTGGCGCCGCTGGTGGGCCATGGTCAGGACCTGGGGCACCTCGACCCAGCCCAGGTCATAGTGCTTCCGAATGACATCGGCCAGGATTTCGACGCCGTATAGCTGTGTGTTCACGTTACGCCCAACTTCGCTTCCGATGTTCCCCGCGGAAGCCGTTCGTCCCTGTATCCACCGCGGAAGGGTGACGGCGCGGAACCGGGAGGCGGCGCGGTGGGTGGATTCATCGGCGCCGGATTTGGGGCCGTGAATTCTGGACCCGCCGTCCATCTTCTATCATTTTCGCGGATTTGCTTCAAGCGGAGCGGAGGATCTATGGCGTATATTCGCGGTCCGGGCGGTGGCATGTGTTACGCGAATTCAGGGATCCGGGAGCGTGAAATGTCCGAAAACCAATATATGGTCGAAATGAGCAACGTCCGACGACGGCTCGGGCCCGGCGTCGAGTTCTACTGTCCCGAGTTCCGCGTGCCCGTCGGGGCCCAAATAGCCTTGTGGGGCCCCAGCGGATGCGGCAAGAGCACCATGCTCAACCTCATCAGCGGGCTGCTCCGGCCGGATGAGGGCGTCATCCGCGTCGACGGCGTCGACGTCACCGAGCTCAGCGAGGGGGAGCTGGACCGATTCCGGGGCGAACGGTTCGGATTCGTCTTCCAGACCTTCAACCTCTTGGCGCCGTTTACGGCGCTCCAGAACGTGCTGCTGGGGATGCGGTTCAGCGACACCCGTCCGCCGTCCGAGTGGAAAAGCCGGGCGACGGAGCTGCTGGAGCGGGTGGGGCTGGGGCACCGGCTTCACAGCAAGCCCGCCACCATGAGCGTGGGGGAACGCCAGCGGGTGGCCATCGCCCGGGCCCTGGCGAACAAGCAGAAGATCGTGGTGGCCGACGAGCCCACGGGAAACCTCGATCCCAAGTCCGCCAAGGAGGTCATGGACCTTCTGCTGGAGATGTGCACCCAGGAGGGCGTCACCATGCTGATGGTAACTCACGACCGGGACAACGCGGACCGGTTGCCCGAGCGGTTCGACTGCATCGGCCTGGTGCGGGACGTGGCGGCGGCGTAAAACGTCTGCTGGCAAGGAGATGCCCCCGTTTTTTCGCTACCCCTGGCGGAATTGAATGCGGTACAATGGGTGTTGGCTTTGCACACGGCGTTTTGTGCCGCTGGAGGGCGGGCGCGGGGAGACGACGGCCCCGGAGCCTTTCGGTCGGTCGAGAGTGGCGTTTATTGGCGGAATCATAGAAATCATACGGTTTCGGACGAGAGGGTCGACACGTGCGACGAAGGGTTAAGAAGGAAGTCGGAACAATATTCGGGGTGGTGGTCATCCTCCTGGGCCTGGTCTTCTTCAACGATTTTCTGCGCCGCAGCAGCGCGGCCGAAGAAGCCATCGCGTGGCGCGAGGCCCTGGAGAAGCGGCGCACCGAGATGGGCTTCGACCTGCTCTCGTGGTCGTCGATCCTGAAGACCAAGGGCGGATACAATTCCGGTCCCACCTTCCACGAAGACCTGCTCCCCTACGACGGCCAGGAGGTCTACATCATCGGGTTCCAGGTGCCCGTCGAGCAGTTCCGAAACATGGAATCCTTCATCCTCCTTCCCATGCCCATCGAATGCTATTTCTGCCAGTCGCCGCCCATGAAAGACGTGGTCCTGGTGCAGATGGCGGCGGGGCAGACGGCGCCCTTGGTCGAGGAGCCCGTGCTCATCCGCGGGACACTCACCCTCAACCGCGGCCCTCAGACGAAGTTTTTCTACACGATTT
>CAYVOE010000592.1:0-2990 GCA_964452795.1 uncultured Nitrospiraceae bacterium | reverse complement strand
CGTCGGTGCGGCGCCGCACGCGGATCACGTTGCCGCGGCCGTCCGTCTCGGCGATGGGGAAACGGTAGACCCGGAGGCCCTGGTAGCACTCCGCCCAGGCCTCGTTGGGAGGGCCGTCCTTGCGCGGCTCGATACCGACCACCGTGTTCAGGCCGTTGTAGGTGTAAATGTCGCGGGTGTCGGCCGTGCCGGCATTAAGGAAGTGCAGCTCACCGTACTTGTCGATGTCGGCCAGGAGCAGGCAATGGCCGTCGGTGTAGTTGACGACACCCGGGATAAGGAACCGGGGATCGATGGCCACCGGCACGCTGTCGGAAAGGTTCCAGTTCTTGCTGTAGGGCGGAACCCGATAGTTGCCGGAATTGAACCCTCGGATCATGTCGCGGAAGAACCCGTGGAGCGAGCCCGTATTGAAGCTGCTCAGGGTCTTGGTGGGAATGGTGTATTCCGCCATGCGGATGTCGCCGCCGCTCGAGGCCACGTAGGAGATCATCCACGGCAGGGCCCGCCGGTACGCGTAGTAGGCCGGCATCACCTGGGTGAACTTGGCGCAGTCGAGTACGCTGTGCATCATCCGCATGATGTTCGGGGGCAACTGGGGATTGGTGCCCTGGCCCGCAAAGGCCGGGTCCAGGAGCAGGTTCATGTCGGGGTCCGTGAGGATGTACTCGATCTTGGCGGTGCGCTGCTCCACCGTCCCCGTGGTCTTCTTGTGGTAGATGTGCTGGACCCACTTTCCGAAGTGACGCGCCTCTTCGGGCGTCCATTGGCGCCGAATCGGCCAGGCGCCCTGGGAGGAATGCAATGTGGGCGGGTTTGGATCCGCCGCCATCGCCGGCAAGGTCGCCGCCACCACCAGGCCCCATACCATCGCCCGCATCGTCTTCAGGCTCGCTCTATTCATGCTCATTATATACCGCCAACTAAAGTGTAGACTCGCCATGGATATTCGGAACGAGGGGTTTGGATTCATCGAAGGGATACCGCCACCCCGTGCGCCGGTTTCCCGATGCCCGGGCAGACGCATAGCCCGCCGACGGATGGTGACCCCGGGAAACGCTCGGCGCGCGTTGTCTCTGGGTCGGTATTCTATCGATTTTCACGCGTCAATCAAACCTCGGGAACCGACCCCAGGCATACTGCTACGGACCGATCGCCTTCGCCGAAGGGTTCGGAGAGGACGGATAGTGGTCGCGAGCCGGTGCTCGCCGCCTCTCCGACCCGCAGGATTCCCGAAATTCGCCGGAATCGATCGTTCCAATTTGGATCGCTTTGACGTCTTGCACGTCACCAAATGCTTACACGCTATAGCTTTCCTTCTTATCGTCCGGGATTTCCCGCGCTGAAGCGCCGACGGGTACGTCGGCTTCGGCAAGTTCCCGTTCCGTAAGGGACTTCCAACGCTTCTGCAGCGCATGACGGCTTACGGGCCGACGCAGGGACGGCGCCTCGGGGAGCACCCGGGCCAGGGCATCCAGCAGCGCCTCGTAGGGACGATAGCCCACGACGATGACGCCGGGTCCCTCGGACGCCCGGAGGGTCAGGGCCGGGAACCGACCGATGCCGAGATACCGCGCCTGCTTGATGTCTTCGCGGAAGGCGTTGTATGTGCTTGGGTTATCGAGATCCTCGAGAAAGCGCGCGGGATCGAAGGGACCGGGCGTTGATTCGGCCAATTCCCCGGCCAGCTCTTCGATCACCTCGCGGCGGGCCACGTTGCGGCGTTCGACCATCACGGCCTCGCGCAGCTGCCGGAGAAAGGCCTCGCCCGCTTCCGGCGACTGCATTTCCGCGGCTTTGAAGGCGACGCAGGCGGGATAGGACGATTCCGGGGGATCGTCGAGCCAGATGCGGTCGTCCAGGGGCATGCCGGTGGTGTGGCGTGCCTGGATCCACACGGGGCTCATCTGGAGCGGCCGATGGACGCAGTTGATCGGGTCCTCGTAGTGCGCCCAATCGGACAGGAGTCCGCCCATGCGGTAGCGGCAGGCGAGGTAGGGTTCGAACTCGCATCGCAGCCGTCGCCATTGGGGTTCGAATCCCCAGCTCCAGCAGCACAGCGGATCGGTGTAGTACTCGACCTGAACCCGGGGCCGGGACGAAGCGCGGCTCACGGGCGCTACTTACGGGTCCGGGAGGCGCCCCGGTTCGTCCGTACGGCCGAAGGACCCTGGACGTCCATGGCGCTCGCCGAATTCTCCTGGGAGTACGTCGACCATTGGTTCGGCCCCTTGGGCGAGCGGCTCTTGACCTCCTGGCTGCGAAGGCGGCTCATGGCCTTGTCCTTCTTCTCGATCTCTCGCGGGGTGTTCCGGTTGCCCTCGGGCCGCTTGTCGAGCTGACCCCGCGTCTGGCTCACCTGGGGCATGGGGTCTTCGATGTATTCCCACTGTTCGCCTTCGGCCCAGGGGCCCTGTCCCTCGTTCCAGGGACCGCGCGAGCCCACCCCGTTCGACATGTTGAAGTAGGTGTGGGTGAAGCGGGGATCGCCCTGGAGCACGCCCGGGGGGAAATTGGGCTGGATGGTCTCGAGGGCGGCGGAGAACATCTGGAAGTGGGCGATCTCGCGGGTCATGAGGAAGCGGAGCGAGTCCTGGACGTAGGGGTCGTCGGTGAACTGGAGCAGGTATTCGTAGACGATCTTGGCCCGCGATTCGGCGGCGATGTTCGAGCGCAGGTCGACGGTGAGGTCGCCGTTGGCGTTGACATAGGTGCCGCTCCAGGGGATTCCCTCGCTGCTGATGAGGGCCGGGCCGCCGCCGGTGCGCGTAAGGAAGCTGGGCATCAGCGTAACGTCGTGGATCATGCTCTCCTTCATGGCGCGGCCGCCCCGGGCGAGCTTGACGACATCGGTATTTTCCGCAGCGTTCTTAAGCTCGCCGTTGACGCCGTCCAAGAGCATGGTGATGGTGGCGCCCACGATCTCGAGGTGGCTGAGCTCCTCGGTGGCGATGTCGTACAGCATGTCCTTGCGTCCCGGATCGTCCTCG
>CAYVOE010000591.1:0-2992 GCA_964452795.1 uncultured Nitrospiraceae bacterium | reverse complement strand
GGTCGGGGTCGAGGAGCTTCCCGTCCTTGTCGAGCAGGTTCCACACGTAGGGCGCGCTCCACGGGCCGTAGAGGTCGCCCGGCACCAGTTGGGTGAGGTACACCAGTTGGGCGCCCTGGTCGGAGGAATAGGCCGTGAAGATTTCGCAGACGCCGTCGAAGCTGCCGTTGAAGTCGGCCACGGCACTCCCCCGAGGCTGGATGCCCGTCCCCGTGGGCGTGAAGTCGATGTAGCCCCCTTCCTCGAAGACGGGCGGACCGCCCGGCTCGGAGGGCCAGGCCTCGTAGACGTAGATGTAGCCGGCCTGCTCCTGGAGGAAGAGCTCCATGTTTCCGTTGAACTTGCCCAGGTCCCCGTCGCCGTCGGCGAAGACGTAGTTGTCCTGGCGGAATCCGTTCTCCGCCGTGCCCATTTCCGCATACGCCACGTCGGAGGCGATGGGATAGTCCCAGATGGGCGAATAGGGCGTGCCCACGTTGGGAAACACCATCAGCCAGCCGTCCGAGTCGGCGAACTCGGTGCGGAACATGTCGAGGTCGCCGTCGCCGTCGTAGTCCCAGAAGGCGGCGGGTCCGGTCTCGGCGTCGAAGGCCACGGCGCTGCGCTGGACCACCTCGTAGAGCTCGTCCCGGGTGTTGTACCGCCACGTGAGGAGCATGCCCTCGACGGAGACGTAGAAATCGGGATAGGGCGAGAGGCCCGGCCCCGGCCGCACCGCGAAGGAACCCTGCACGTGGGAAAAGAAGTCGGCGGCATGACGGTACGGGATGTAGTCCGGGTTGAGCACCGTATCCCATTTGGGATTCTGGGCCGAGCCGACGTTCTTCACATAGTCCACGCCCCACTCGGAGTCGTAGAAGAGAAAATCGATGTCGCCGTCACCGTCCCAGTCGCCGAACTCCATGTCCGTGACCCGGTCGGCGTAGAGCACCCCCTTGGTGAGGTCGGACTTGGAAGCCCGACGCTCGCCCCACACGCTGAGCTTCCGCTGCTCCGACTTTTCGATGACGCGCGGCGCCGGGAGCATGCGGCTCAGTTCCCGCAGCTCGACCCGGGGCTGCCACGACGGCGCGGCGGCGGTGCCCGTGTTGCGCATGATATACACCTTGGGCGGCGCGCTGGGCGGGCTCATGGTGAACTCGATGAACGTGAGGTCCATGAGGCCGTCGTTGTCGGCGTCGACCAAATCGACGGGCCCCAGGGGCAACCCGACCTGATTTTCGGTGTATACGGGGGAACCTTGAACCTGAAACGTGGGATTTTCCCGCGGTCCCAGGTTCTTATACCAGTAAATACGGGCCTGATCGGAGTTGTAGTGATTGGCCACAACCACCAGGTCGGGCAGGCCGTCGCCCGTGAGGTCGGCAAAGTCCATGTACCGGGACAGAAAGGCCCCGGCCGCCGGGTCGGGAATATCCAACGTACGCGGGCCGCCGGGGAAAAAGGCCCGGTTGTTCCCGAGGTTGCGCATTACCTGGGGCTTGCCGATGACGGAGGGCAGGACGAAGTCGTAGTCGTCGTCCACGTCGTAGTCGACGACGGTGACCCCCGACGAACGATATGGGGGACCGTAGACGTATCCGTCGCCGTAGGAGGTGCGGCCCCACAACTCGAAGCGCAGGTCCGGCAGGATGTCGCCCGGTCCCGCCGCCGCGCGACCCTCGGCGGCCGCCACGCACAGCACGCACAAACTTACCCACAAACCGCGACTGAGGCCCATATAGCCGTTCCTCGAACCCTTACGCCAGCGCGTTCACCCTCAAACGTACGGAATTATACCACCCCCCCGCCGTTTGCGCAGCGGGGATGCCGTACGCGCGCGGATTCGAGATCGGTCGCCCTTATTCGATGCCCAGGGCCTGGATGAAGGCGTTGGCCTCGGCGATGGACCGTTCGAGCTCCTCGACCAGGCGGGAGACGTCGGTCTGGAGTTCGCCCACGGTGCCTTCCAGGGCGGCGATGGCGCGGGCGTTGAGGTTGTGCTTGAGGAAGAGCACCTGGTCGTGGAGGGTCCTCAGGACCGGGTCCATGCGTCCTTCGGCCTGTTTCATGGCCGAGATCAACTGTTCGTAGCGCTGCCGGGTCTGGTGCATGGTGACTTCGCTGGCCCGGCGCAGCTCCTGGTCCTGATACTCCTCGAGCTCTTTCTGCCACTCCCGGTAGAGCGCTTCGGCCACGTCCTCGACGGAGCGGATGCGCTTGCGGACGGCGTCGGCCTGGGCGGCGCTGCGCTCGTAGGCGGCGTTGAGGACCTTGTACTTCTCCTCGAGGTCGCCCCCTTCGAACTGGACCACCTGGCGGAACTTGTCGAGGGCCGAGACAAACTCCTCCTTGGCCGCTTCCTGTTCGTCTCGGGCCGCCTGCACCTGACGCACCAGGAGGTCCCGCTTGTGGAAACCGAACTCCTCCATGGCCTTGTAGTAGGCCCCGCGGCAGGTGGGCAGCAGCACGAGGGCCAGGGCGAAGATCTGGCACGAGACTCGGGAGATTGTGTGCATGGCTTGGCGTTCCCTGCGTGCGCCGGGGTGAACACAACGAAAACGAAAAGATTCGGCGCGCCTTGGGAATTATGAGGAACAGAAGCAAGAGAAGCAACCCTGCCCGCTGGCGCGATGCGAAATTCGCGTGTTAGTCTTTCGCTTGTTGCATCCGTAACAGCGGACAGGGCCCGACGAGCCTGGAGAGACAGGTCATATGTGTTGCATCTGCGGATACTCATTCCTGGAAGAGGCGAAGGCCGCCGAGAAAGAAAAGAGGGACGTCAGCTTTGTCGCTTATTCCGTGATTTACGATCGGGAGCTTTCGGCATACATTCGAAGGGCATCGGAAGCCATTGATGACCCGGACGATGAGGCGTACATGGAGATGATGTCGAAGTACGCGGGATTGCTGTTTGAGTGCCCGAAATGTTCCCGCATGATGTTCGTGCCGCCCCGAAAAAACGAGAAGGTGTTCTACAGGCAGGAGGGAAGGTTTGTGAAGAAACAGGAGC